>NZ_JBFAAI010000002.1:0-125321 GCF_040639655.1 Actinoplanes sp. NPDC023801
CTCCGGCCGACCTCGAGGACCTCATGGCCCGGATCGAGCGACACGAACAGAAAGAGCAGAACCTCCAGCAACCCGCCGGCTGCGATCACCAGCCTGCCGCACTCGCCCTGGCCGCATAACCCCCGAAGGATCTACGGACTCGAGCACTTAGCGGCTCGGGATCGGCAGTCCGGACTCTTCATCCGTCCGGGTTGAGGTGCCGCGTCCGGCACGGCCGCGACCCTGACCGGGCCGACGGCGGCGGGGAGAGGGAGCAGGTGATGCAACCACCCTCGCCGGCACACGCGGTCCGGTGCGCGAGGCCTTGAGCGCGCGGCCTCGTACAAAAGATCATTACATTGACGTCGACCCACGTCATGCCACCGGAACCGGTGAATCTCAAATATTTTCCGTGACTGCGCGGCCGACCCGGCGGACGATGGAATCCGGCCCTTCACCGGCATCGGCTGAGCAACATCACCGCAGGTGGAGCGACCCTGCCCGCACCATTCAGCGATCATGAATGCACCACCGGAAACCGAGATCAAAAACGCTTCGCCGTGGAGAAATCGCGGTTCGTAATCTTCTCGGGGTTTCGTGTCCGGCCTCGGCATCGCACCATGGATGACGGGTGATGCATTCGATGAGCGGGCGACGACTGGCAGTAGTGGTTAGCGTCGAGCAGCACGACGATCCGGTG
Source organism: Actinoplanes sp. NPDC023801 (assembly GCF_040639655.1). Classification (NCBI taxonomy): domain Bacteria; kingdom Bacillati; phylum Actinomycetota; class Actinomycetes; order Micromonosporales; family Micromonosporaceae; genus Actinoplanes; species Actinoplanes sp. NPDC023801. Next base: position 680 of record NZ_JBFAAI010000002.1, read on the forward strand.
TTGCGCAGGTTCTCGGTGCCGTCGGCCGATGTGCCCGCGTTCACCGACGTGCTCGGGGATCCGGCGCTCGGCGGGTTCGAGACCGCCTACCTGCGGGATCCGGGGGCGCGGGAGACGTACGCGCGGGTGAAGTCTCTCTTCGAGGGCCGGGACCAGGAGGACTGTGTCCTGGTCTATTTCCGTGGCGTGATGCTGACCGGCCCGGGTGGCGGGCTCTACCTGGCCGCCGCCGACACGGTGATGGGCCGTCCGGCGGACACCGCCGTCGACGTCGCCCAGATCGCCGCGCTCATGCAGCGCAGCCGTGCCGGGCAGGCCGTGGTGCTGCTCGACGGCCGTACCGGTGGGCCGGTCGACGCGGGCCACCACTTCCGGGCGGCCCGGTCCGCCGAGTGGCAGAGCCGCGTCGTGATCGCCGCGACCGCCCGGCCGGAACCGCCCACCTTCGCCGGCCTGATGGCCGAAGGCGTGTCCGGCGGCGGCGCCGACCGTGACCGGGACGGCTGGATCGGCATCAGCGAACTCTATGACCACCTGCGCGAACGCGACCCCAGCGTGCGGCAGTGGGTGTTCGGGTCGGGACGGCAGCCGTGGCTGGCCCGGGTCCGCCGCCCCGGCAGCGACCAGATGGCCACCATCGCCCAGCTCGCCGTGGCCGCAGCCGGACCAGATCTGTCCCGTGCCGTCGAAGCCCGCGAGGCGCTGCGGCGGCTCACCACCGGTGAAGGCCGGGTCGCTGCCGCCGCGTCCGCCGCGTTGCGCCGCACATCGGTCCGGATCGCCGAGCCGGTCCTGGACTTCGGCCGGGTCGCCCCCGGCACCCGGCAGCTCGCCGCCGAGATCGCGGTGCAGGGCCCTCCGCTGGCCGCCGCGTCGGTGGTGTCGAGCTCCGCCGAGGGCCTGCACGCCCGGCTCGAGGGCAACGTGTTGCGGGTGACCTGGTTCCCCACGGTGGGCCGGCTCGACGGCGCGGTCACCCTGGACGGTCCGGCGGGCGTCGCCCGGCTCACGGTCACCGGGGAGGTGTCGGAGGACTTCGACGCCGCCGCCGGCGGGCGGATCCCGTCAGCGGGTGGCGGCACGGCTGCGGCACCGCCGCCCGGATCCCCCGCGGGACACCCCGGATCTCCGGCCGGCGTTCCCGGGTCTCCCATGGTTCCTTCGCCGGTTCCTCCCCCGGGCCCGCCGGCCGGCTGGGACGTGGCGTGGGCCGCATCCGGCGAGCACACCCCGGCCTGGCCCGGTGAGGCGGCGTGGCCCGGCGAACAGCCGCTCGATCCCTGGCCCGGCGAGAACAACGACGCGGCATGGCCGAACGAGACGCCGGCCGGCCGGCACGACACGTTCCGGCAGACACCGGTCCCCGGCACGGCCGGGCATCCGCCGGTCCAGGCAGGCGATCAGGCGGCGTCTCAACCCTCTTCATCCGGTACGCCGGGAACAGCCCCCACGACCACCGGTCCCCGGGCAGCGGGCGCCGTCCCGCCCTTCACCGGCTCTCAGCCCACCGGGACGCCGCGAACTGTCCCGGCCGCCGCCGGTCCTCAGCCGGCCGGCGCCACGGGCGACCCCGGGCCCGTCCAGGCCTCCACCGGTTCCCCGGCAGCCGGCGGTTCCGAGATTGTCTCGCCGACGGGCGCGCCACCGAACATCCCGGTGAGCGAATCGCCACGCGATGCCACGAGCGGGCCGCCGAACGCCGGTGATCCAGGGAACGAGGACAGGACCGATGCCGCATCGCGGCGGCCGACGAGTGGACCCCCTTCGAGCGGAACGGTCCCCCGGCAGTCGCCCTGGGCTCCGATCAGTGGCCCTCCCGCTTCCGGAATGTGGTCACACCGTCCCACGAACGCTCAGCCGGACACCGGGACGACAGCCGGCTCCGCATCGTGGGGAAGCGCGAGCATCAAACCGGCTGCCATCGGTGACTCCCCCGCGGCCGGTGGGGTTCACCCACCCGAACGGGCCGTCACGACGGGTGCGGTGGGCCCGGCGACCCCGCCCGGGAGCCGTGTCGGATCCGAGGACGCGGCTGGCCGGGAGCCCCTGTCCGGGAGTCCCATCGGATCTGATGACACGGCCGGCCGGGGCGACGGCACGGACCTCAGTGGAATGGCCGGCCGTCCGGACACGGCCGCCGATGATGTGCCTCTGGTCGCGCCCAAGGCCACGGTTCGCGGATCGTTCCCGGTGGCAGCGCAGCCGGAGGTCCCGACAGTGCCTCGCGAGCAGAGCCCTGCTCCGGAACCGGCGACCGCTGACAGCGCGACCTACTCGCCCCCCGCGAACAAAACCTCCACGGAAGCCGCTCGGCCGGGCACACCGCCGACCGGCGTGACGCCTGTGGCCGCCGCTTCGCCGGGGGCCTCAGGGCCCGGGGCGGAGTTCGGGCACGGCACGGCCGACACACGAACAGCGAGTGCCGCCCCGGCCGGCCCGAACCCGGTGGGCACCACCCCAGGCCCGGATTCGGCGTCCGCCACCACCACTGATCCAGGCTCGACATCCGCCGCCGGCAGAGGGCCGGTGTCCGGCGCTGCCACAGACTCGGATTCGGCATCCGCCGCTGCCACTGATCCAGGCTCGACATCCGCTGCTGCCGCCGGCCCGGGGCCGGTGTCCGCTGCTGCCGCCGCTCTGAATCCGGCGTCTGCCGTTACCGCCGGCCCGGATTCGACGGACGGCGCGTCAACAAGTGGTTCGGGAAAGTCCGAGGCACGTCCGGAGGTGCCTGTCTCTGCCACGGCATGGCCGGAGCCGTCGCCCAGCACGAGCAACGGCAGCGACGCGGAGATCGCCTCGGAAGCCGGCCATGCGGACGCGCAGGACGATGGGCCGGTGGGCGCCGATCCGGCAAACGCCGGATCCTCGGATGCCGGATCGGCAGGCACCGGATCAGCCCTACTCCCGGAGCCCACCCCGACCACGGGGCAGCCGCCTACGTCGCTCGGCTCTCCGGCCGCGCCGGCCGACGCACGGCCGGAACCGGTGCCCGGCGGCTTCACCGGCCGGTGGGGCATCATCTCTACAACGGGTCAAAGCTCGGCCGGCGAGTCCGGTGCCGCTGATTCGGCAACGCTCGCAACGAGGGCCGACGGATCAGGCACCGATGCGCCGACTAGTTCCGCATCAGAGACCAGCGGATCAGGCACCAGTGCGCCACCAGGTACCGCATCAGAGGCTGGCGGATCGGGCGCCGGTGCGCCGGCGAGTTCGGCAACAGGGGCCGGCGGATCGGTTTCGCCATGGCCGGGCGGTAGTACCGGCACCTGGGGGCGGTCCGATCCGGACGGCGTGTGGCCGGCGGCGGGGCGCAAGCCCGGACGGCCGGCGGACGAGGAGCCGGACGACGGGTCCTCCGCCGGTTCCGGTACGGGCAGGCGGACCGAGGACACCCCGGCGCCGGCTGCTTTCCCGGTGGACGACGTGTCTTCCCGGGCGGACGATGTGTCGGCGCTCGGTGCCGGGAACGACGGAGCAGCCCGGCCGCAGGCTGACGGATCGCCGGCGGGCGCCCCCGGCAACGGGGTGATGATCCCGGCGCCCCGGCAGCCCGCTGACGAGCGTGCGTCCTGGCGGGCGGGCCCGTCGCAAGCGGAACCGGTGGCAGCGGAGCAGTCCGAGTTCGCGGAGACCGGCGTCGGACCGGCTGCCGATCCTGGACAGCGGGCGGGCGGCGCGGTGTGGGCGGGCGGCCTCGGACAGCAGGCGGAGGGCCCAGTCAGTCCCGGGAGGACATCACCGGCCGACGCGGGGAACCGGACGAGCGGATCGGCCACGACCGGAGGACCGGCTACGGCCGGTGGACCAGTTGCGGGCGGCGGACCAGTTGCGGGCAGTGGACCGGCTACGGGCAGTGGACCGGCTACGGGCAGTGGACCGGTCGCGGCCGGTATGCCCGATCCAGGTTCACCGGCGTGGCCGGGTGAGCACGATGCGACACCGACCGCCGGTGTCCCCTGGCCGGCTTCTCCCCCGGCTCGTGATGTGCCGCGACCGCGTACACCCGAAAGCCCCGTGAGCGGGGCGGGGCCCGGTGCTCACCATCCGGGTTCCGAGCCGACAAGCGGCGGGTTCGGGGACGGACCGGCCGGTCAGCGGCCCGCCGGTCAGACACCGGCCGGCCATGCGCCCGTTGGCGGAGTACCGGAACCCGGGCAGAGCGGGCCCACCGAGTCGTGGCCCGCCTCGCCGGCGGCAGGGTGGCCGACGTCGCCGGCAGCGGCATGGCCCGGAACGGATGCCTGGGCGGCAGGTCCGGGACAACATGGCACTGGACAGCCCGGGATCCGGCGACCGGGTCACTCCGGAGCCGGACAGCAGCCGCGGATCGACTATCCGGCCGGTTACCAGGGCGGCCCCGGCACGAGTTTCGGCGCCGGCCACGGTTCGGACGCCGGTTACGGCGCCGGCCATGGTGACGGCAGCGGGAGCGGATGGGACACCGGACCGACCCAGGCGGCCGGAGCGGGCATCGGCACGGGCGCGGGCGGCACGGGCTACCCGCCGGGCGCGGGCGGCACGGGCTACCCGCCGGGCGCGGGCGGTTCCCCGTACCCGGAGGAGAAGAAACCGCGCCGCCGGGGTGTGCTGATCGCCGCGGCCGTCGTGGTGCTCGTGCTGCTCGGCGGCGGGGCGTATGCGGGCGTGCGGTTTACGCTTGCCGGCGACGAGCCGGAGGCCGCGGGGCAGCGGACCACGCCGGCGCAGACCCAGAGTGCACCGGAGCAGCCGGGTGGTGAGGCGAGTGTGCCGGCCACGGAGCCGGCCGGCACCCCGGAGCCGCCGCCGGCGAGTCTGGCGAAGCCGGTGGTGGTGGATCGGATTCCTCTGGGCCGGGAGCCGGAGGGTGTGACGGTCTCGCCGGACAACAAGACGATCTACGTGGCGGACCAGGCGGCCAAGGATGTGCACGTCGTCGATGTGGCGACGAAGAAGATCAGCGTGGTGAAGGTGCCGAACACGCCGCGGTTCCTGACGTTGTCGGCGGACGGCAGCCGGTTGTACGTGTCGCTGTTCGAGAACAACTTCACCGGTAACGGGCTCGCCGTCATCGACACGGTGAACCGGACTCTGGTGAAGACGATCCGGACCGGGCCGCGGCCGTTCGAGCCCGCGGTGGCGCCGGACGGGCAGGTCTGGGTGCCGATCCACAACGGGGCCCGGGTGGAGATCTACGACGATCAGTCGCTCACCGAGGCGGCGCGGATCTCGGTGCCGCCGAACCCGCACTGGATCGCGTTCACACCGGACGGCAGGACGGCGTTCACCGCCAACCACGAGTCGAGCCAGATCTCGGTGGTGAACGTGGCGGACGGTCTCGTACGGAAGAATTTCAAGGTCGGCAGGTCTCCGCATGCGCTGGCGGTGACGCCGGACGGAAAGCGGCTCGTGACGACGAACTACGACCTGGACACGGTGGAGGTGTACGACACCGGCGACCAGCGGCTGATCCACAAGATCGCGGTGGGCCGGGAGCCGCAGGCGGTGATGATCTCGGCGGACGGCAAGTACGTGTACGTGGTGAACGAGGGCTCGGACAACCTGTCGGTGGTCGACATCGGTACCGGGAAGGTGGTGTCCACGGTCGCGGTCGGGGACAGCCCTCGGGTGAACGCGCTGTCACCGGACGGCCGGCGGCTGTATGTGACCGACGGCCGCGGAAAAACGGTTACCGTGCTGAGGACGACCGAGGAGTGACGATTCCCTGATAACGTCGCGCCATGTCGACGGATTCCGGAGTCAATCGCGCCCGCCTCCACACCCTCGCCGACCGTGAGCGTGCCGTTTTCGCCGAGCGGCACGCCTCTTCCCTGCGCGCCTACGGGGAGGCGCGTCATCTCTTCGGCCGGGTCCCGATGACCTGGATGAACAAGGCCGCCGGGGACTTCCCGATCTACCTGGACCGCGCGTACGGCAACCGGATCGTCGACGTGGACGGCAACGAGTTCATCGACTTCGCCCTCGGTGACACCGGCGCGATGGCCGGTCACTCCCCCGAGCCGGTGGTCGCCGCCGTGACCGAACGGGTCCGCAACGGCCTGAGCACGATGATGCCGACCGAGGACGCGGCCGCGGCGGGTGCCGAGCTGGCCCGCCGGTTCGGGTTGCCGGCCTGGAGTTTCGCACTGACGGCGACGGACGCGAACCGCTGGGCGATCCGGCTGCTGCGCGCGGTCACCGGACGGTCGAAGATCCTGGTGAACAGCTACTGCTACCACGGGTCGGTCGACGAGTCGCTGATCGTGGTGGGACCGGACGGCCGCGGCACGAGCCGCGAGGGGAACGTCGGCGCGCCGGTGGACGTGACCCTGACCAGCCGGGTCGCCGAGTTCAACGATCTGGCCGGCCTGGAACGGGAGCTGGCGCACGGCGACGTGGCGGCGGTGCTGATGGAGCCGGCGCTGACGAACATCGGGATCGTGCTGCCCGAGGACGGCTACCTGGCCGGGGTGCGGGAGCTGACCAGGAAGTACGGGACTTACCTGATCAAGGACGAGACGCACACGTTCTCGGCCGGGCCGGGCGGGGCGACCGCGTTCTGGGGCCTGGAGCCGGACGTGGTGACGATCGGCAAGGCCATCGGTGGCGGGGTGCCCGTCGGGGCGTACGGCCTCGGGTCCGATCTTGTCGAAGCCCTTGACGGCCGGGCCGACCTGGACCTGATCGACATGGGCGGCGTGGGTGGCACGCTCGCCGGCAACCCGGTGTCGATGGCCGCAACCCGCGCCACGCTGGAGCACGTGCTCACCGACGCCGCGTTCGACAGCATGATCGCAACGGCTTCGGCGTTCGCCGGGGGACTGACAAAAATCATCGGCGGGTACGGGCTGCCGTGGTCCGTGAGCCGTCTGGGCGCCCGGGTGGAGTACCGGTTCGCCAGTCCCGCCCCACGCAACGGCACCGAGTCGGCCGCGAGCGCCGACGCCGAGCTGGAGGACTTCCTGCACGTCTACCTGGCGAACCGGGGCGTGCTGCTGACGCCGTTCCACAACATGGCGCTGATGTGCCCGACGACCTCGCTCGCCGACGTGGCCCGGCACCACGACATCTTCGACGCGGCCCTGAAGGAGCTGCTCTAACCGTTCCCGGTGCTGCGGGCACGTGCCTCGGCCAGTTCGGGCAGGTGCTCGCGGCACCAGTCGCGCGACGCGTCGATCAGGGTGAGCAGGCTACGGCCGAGCGCGGTCAGTTCGTACTCGACGTGCGGCGGGTTCGCCCGGTACTCCGTACGCGTGACCATGCCGTCGCGTTCCATCGCCCGCAGTGTCTCGGCCAGCACCTTCTTGGTGATCGACCGCAGCGGGACGAGGAGCTCACCGAAGCGGCGCGGGCCGCGCTCCAGGCAGATGACGATCATCGCGGTCCACTTGTCGCCGATCTGCAGCGGCATCATCCGCGACGGGCACTCGGGCGCGAACATGTCCGGATCGAGAGTCGTCACGATGCCCAGGTTAACGTCGGTATCGTTGCGGTAACCAGATGGTCCGCCGTTAGCGTCCGCCCATGACCAGCATCATTGTCTTCGGAGCCGGTGGTCGTGCCGGCCGGGCCGTGTCCGCCGAGGCGGAGCGCCGCGGCTTCCAGGTGACCTCAGTCGTCCGTGATCCCGCCGGACATCAGCTTCCCGGTCGCGTCGTCCAGGGTGACGTACTCGACGCCGGGTCCATGGCCGAGCTCGTCGCCGGGCACGACGCAGCCGTGAACGCGGTGTCGCCGGCCTCCGGTCCCGAGGCGCTCGAGAATTCCACCCTGGACGCCGAGTTCTACGTCAAGGCCACCGATGCCCTGCTCGGCGGACTGGCGGCCGCCGGCGTACCCCGGCTCGTCGTGATCGGCCTGTTCGTCAACCTGCTCGACGGCGCCGGCAACCCGCTGTACGACGATCCGGCCGTGCTGCCGGACGAGTTCCGCCAGTTCGCGCTGGCGCACACGGCCGGTCTGGAACGTCTGCGAGCCGCGGACACCCCGGTCGACTGGCTGATGCTCACCCCGCCGGCACAGCTCGACGCCGAGGGCCCGCGGCTCGGCACCTACCGCACGGGCGGCGAGACCGGCGGGGGCACGCATCTGTCGTACGCCGATCTGGCGGTTGCGGTGGCCGACGAGATCGAGACCCCGCGCCACCACCGCACCCGTATCTCGATCTTCGACTAGCGTCTGTCCGGCGGGGGCCGGCGGGAGCGAGGCAGGTCCAGCCACCCCGCGGAACAGGCGCTACAGGTTGTCCGGCTGGTTCAGCGCCGGGTGCTTCTCGGCCGCCGTGGTATGCCAGGCGCCGCTGTCGTCGGCGAGCGCCGTCCGGATCCGCAGCACGGACCATTCGTCCAGTTCGGGCAGTGCGCCGGGCGCGAACCAGCCGACCTCGAGCGACTCGTCGTCGGTGGCGCCCGCCTCACCGCCGACGGCCCGGCACCGGAACCAGACGTTCAGGTATTCGCACCGGTCACCGTTCGGATAGACGACCGGATGTGTCGCCACCCCGGCGAGCCGCACGATCTCGGCTCGTACCCCGGTCTCCTCGAAGACCTCACGCACCGCGGTGTCGGCCGGCTGCTCGCCGGGGTCCACCAGGCCGGCCGGCACCGACCAGCGGCCGTTGTCGGAACGCCGGGCCAGCAGCACCCGGCCGTCGTCGTCGGTCACCACGGCGCTCGCGCCCGGCAGCAGCAGCAGGTCGTGCCCGACCGCGGCCCGCATCCGGGCGATGTATTCAGAAACAGCCACGCCGGAAACCTTAGAGCGATATGGCATGGTGTGTGGCATGAGATCGGTTCGCGAGCGTTTCCGCCGGCTGCACTCGACAGGGACGTTCGTGATGCCGAACGCGTGGGACGCCGGGTCGGCGCGGGTGCTGGCCACCACCGGGTTCGCGGCTGTGGCGACCACGTCGTCGGGGCTGGCCGCGAGCCTGGGCAAGCGGGACCAGCAGGTGACGCGGGACGAACTCGTCGCGCACGTGACGGCGGTGACCGCGGCGGTCGGCGTGCCGGTCAGCGTGGACGCCGAGCGCCTGTTCGCCGACACCGCCGGCGGTATCGCCGAGACGGTGGACCTGCTGGCCGCGGCGGGCGCGGCGGGCTTGTCGATCGAGGACTACGACCCGGCCACCGGCCGGGTGGACACCCTGCCGGCCGGCGTCGAGCGGGTCGGGGCGGCGGCCGAGGCGGCGCGGCGCCACGATCTGGTGCTGACGGCGCGGGCCGAGAACCATCTGTACGGGCAGGGCGATCTCGAGGACACGATCACCCGGCTGGTCGCCTACCACGCGGCGGGGGCGGATGTGCTCTACGCGCCGGGGCTCACCACACCGGAGGACATCACGCGGGTCGTCGAGGCCGTCGGTGCTCCGGTCAACGTGCTGATGATGCCCGGCGTCCCGAGCGTGCCGGAGCTCGCGGCCCTCGGAGTGCGCCGGGTGTCCACGGGTGGTGCGCTGGCGTGGGCGGCGTACGGCGCGCTGCGCGACGCGGCCCGCGAGCTGCTGGAGTCGGGCACCACCGAGTTCCGCGCCCGCAATCTGACGGCCGCCGAGATCGAGGCGGCCTTCGGCGCCTGACCCCGCCGGGCGTACCGCGGACAGCCGGGGGTGCGGTTCAGTCGCCCGGCTGGAGTACGGCTACGTCGGTGGTGACGGCCTCCACGAACGGCAGGTCGGGGTCGCGGCCCAGGCCGGGAGCGGACGGGACGGGGACGTGGCCGTCGACGCAGGTGATCGGTTCGGTGGTGATGTCGCGGGCGTAGTACTTGTCGGAGCCCGAGACGTCGGACGGCAGCGTGAAACCGGGCAGTGAACTGAGGGCCACGTTGGCGGCGCGGCCGATGCCGAACTCGTGCATGCCGCCGCACCACACCGGCACGTCGTGACTGCGGGCCAGGTCGTGCGCGCGTACCGCGGCGGTGAGGCCGCCCATCCGGGACACCTTGATGTTGAGGATCCGGCCGGCGCCCAGCCGCAGGGCGGTGGCCAGGTCGTCGACCTCCTCGACGGACTCGTCAAGGCAGATCGGGGTGTGCAGGACCGCCTGCAGTGCGGCGTGGCCGAGCAGCGCGCGCGGGGCGTACGGCTGCTCGATCATGAGAAGGCCCAGCTCGTCGAGCTGCCGGAAGACGGTGACCTCCTCGGCCGGGTAGGCGCCGTTGGCGTCCACGTGCACCGGCACGTCCGGGAACGCCGCACGCACGGCGCGGACCGGTTCCACGTCCCAGCCGGGCGCGATCTTCAACTTGACCCGCCGGTAGCCTTCGCCGACCCGCAGAGCGACCTGTTCCAGCAGTGCGCCGACGGTCGGTTCGATCCCGAGCGAGACACCGGCCGCCACCTCGGCCCGATCACCCCCGAGGGCCTTCGCCAGCGGTACGCCGGACGCACCCGACCACAGGGCCCACGCCGCCATGTCAAACCCGGCCCGCGCGAAGTGGTTACCTCTTACCCGCGCCATGGCGGCGGCCAGGCCGGACGGGTGCTCCCACGCGGTGTTCAGCACGAGCGGCGCCAGGAACGACCGGGCCATCGCCCAGCAGCTGCCGACGGTCTCGGCCGAGTAGTACGGGCCGCTCGGGGAGGCGATCTCGCCCCAGCCGACGGCACCGCCGGTGCTGGTCAAAGTCACCAGGATGTGTTCGAGTTCGCGTTTGGCGTGCGAGCTGGTCCGGAACTGGTGCACGAGCGGCAGCCGGACCCGGCGCAGCTCGACACGGTCCACCTTGATCATCGTTCTCCCGTCCGGTCGTCGGTCTCGGGGTGGTACAGGCCGAGCCCGGCGGCCAGTTCGTCGCGCAGGTGCAGGCGGCGGCCGGCGCCCTTGGAGCTGGCGATGGTGAGGGTGGCGAGCAGGTGCAGGGCCAGCACGACCGAGGTGGGCGAGTTCGCGTAGGAGGCGCTCCCGGTGCCGATCACGATGCTCGTGGTCGCGGCGGAGGCCAGCGGGGCGTCGTCGGCGTCGGTGATCAGCACCAGGTCGCCGCCGCGGTGCGCGTAGGCCGCGGCGACATCGACGGTCTCCCGGCGGTACCGGGACATCGACACGGCCACGAGCAGGTCGCCCTGCCGGACGTCGCTGAGCACGTCGAGGGCCCGCAGCGAGCCGTCACCGACCAGGTGGACCCCGGACAGGCCGGCGCTCAGGTCGGTGGCGAGCATCGACGCGTAGGCGAGCGACTTGCCGTACCCGAGCAGGTATCGGCGCCGGGCCGAGACGATCAGAGCGGCGGCCCGTTCGATGGCGTCCTGCTCGGCGGCCCAGGCCAGGGCTTTCTCGAACTCCTCGCGCTGCTGTTCCAGGACACGCTGCTTGAGGACCTGCGCGGAGCGGCGCTGGACGTTGCGGTCGAAGCGCTCGGACGGGGTGGAGCGATGGGTCGTCACGATTCGTCATTCTCGAACGTGCAGCCGACCGCGCCGTCCGGGTCCCTGGTCACGCCGGTCCAGCGGGCGCCCGCGGCGAAATACCGTTCGAGGCCGGCACGCAGCCGGGCCCGGTCGCCGGCCGGGGCGTGCACGACACCGGCCGGGACGCCGGGTTTGCGGGCGTGCCACAGATCCCAGGTGACCAGGACACGGTCGGTCCCGCCGCCGTAGTAGTCGGGCAGGAACCGGACTCCGGTGGCGCCCAGGACGTTCAGGTTGAAGTGGGCGTTGCGCAGCGCGTACGGATCGAAGGTCCACCGCATGGTCCGCGCCCCGGTGAGCCGTGCCACCTCGGCCTGGGCCTGCTTCAGGCGGCGCCCGACGCCGAGGCCCTGCGCCTCGGCCGCCACCACCGCGGCCTGCGAGTAGTGGTAGAGCTCGCCGCTGTCGACGGCCGAGAAGCCGAAGCAGAAACCGACCATGGCGCCGGCCGGATCGGCGCCGCCCGGAACGAATGCCCCGATCACCGATCCCGCGTTCTGGCGCAGGGCGGCGAGCAGGCGCGGGCTGAGCCCGTATTCGGGCTGCTCATAGCCGAAGACGGTGCGGTAGAGGCGTGCCGCGGCGGTCAGCTCGGCCAGGCCGTCCAGCTCTCGGACGAGCACCTCCATACCCACCTCCTGATCAAAGATACGTTTCGTATAACCGCCATCCTCGCAACATCTCCGCTCGTTGACAACCGCCGGGACGCGACTTAGCTTTCGCATATGCCGCCATCCCCGGAGTCCTCAGCAACGATCGAAGCGCTGCACCGGTACACGCTGCACGAGTCGCCGACCGGGGATGCCCGGGCACTGGCCGCCCTCTCCGACGTCCTTGAGGCCGACGCCGCCCGCGCCGGGTTCCACACCGCCCGCGAGCCGCACCCGACCGGCGATCATCTGATCTGGTCCCTGCCGGCCCGCGGCGTGACCGGCGATCCGATCCTGCTGCTCAGCCACTACGACACGGTCTGGCCGGTGGGCACGCTCGCCGGGATGCCGTGGACGGTCGACGGCGACGTGATCCGCGGGCCCGGCGTCTACGACACCAAGGCCGGCCTCGCGGCGCTGCTCTCCGCCGTGGCGACGATCAAGGACCAACCCCGTCCCGCGGTACGGGTGATCGTCGTCGCCGACGAGGAGATCGGCTCCCCGACCGCCGGTGACCTGGTACGGGCCGAAGCGGGCCGGGCGCGGGCCGTGCTCGGCCTCGAGCCGCCGCACCCGGGCGGCGACCTGAAGACCGGCCGTCGCGGCAGCACCCGGGCACGGATCGAGGTGACCGGGGTGGAGGCACACGCCGCCCTCGACCCGGAGGCCGGCGCGAACGCCATCGACGAGCTGGTCGACCAGCTGATCCGCGTGCGGTCGGCGGTCACGTCCCGGCCGGTCCTGCTCAACACCGGCACGATCGCCGGAGGTGGACGGACCAACGTGGTCGCCGGGACGGCACACGCCGACCTGGGGCTGCGGTTCGCCGACCCGGACGACGAGGAGGCGGTACTCCGCGAGCTCCGGCGGCTGCGGCCGGTACGGGCGCGAGCCACCGTGGCGGCGCGGCTGCTGTCGCACCGGCCCACCTGGCGGCCCGGCCCGGCCGGCGCCACGCTGCTGGAACAGGTCCGGACGATCGCCGCCGGCATCGGTCAGGACATCGACGGCCGGCCCGCCGACGGCGCGGCCGACACCAACACGACCGGGGCGCTCGGCCGGCCTACGGTGGACGGTCTGGCCCCGCGAGGCGGGGGTGCGCATGCCCGTACCGAATGGGTCTCCGCCGAAGGCGTCATCGAGCGGACCGCCTTGCTCGCCGCCCTCCTGACCGCTCCGATCGAACCCTGACCGTCGCTCCCACCGGCACGGCACCACCGCCCTTCCGGGGCTGTCAGTCCCGGCTCAACCTGTCATTTCGGGTTCGCCCCGTCATCCGCGGCCGCCATGTCGAGGTCCGCGTCCGGCGGCACCAGCTCCCGGTCCGCCTCGGCCCGCGGGCGTGCCGCCGGATGACGCGGCAGATCCTCCGGCCGGTTCCCGGAGCGGCTGTCGGGCCGCTTGTCGTTCTCGCTCGCCCCATGTTCGTTCGTCATACGGACAGACTTCCCACGGACGAGGCGTTTAGACTCGCGGAACTCCGGGTACACGGGACGCCCAGGAGCCTCCGACAGGAGCGATCGACGATGAACGATAACGACCTTCGCACAATCGCCGAGTTGGAACGCCGGATCCACCTGTCCGACCCTGAGTTCGCCGCCCGGATGACCGCGGGCGTGCATGCCGAGGTCCGTTTCCCCACCTTGGCGTTGCTGTGCGCCGCGCTGTTCATCCTGGTTCCACCGGTGATGCTGCTGTTCGGCTGGTTCGGCCTGATCGTCACGCTTGACGTCTTCCTCGCCGCGGTCGCGGTCGTCCTGATCCGGCGCCGCCTGTACGGCTGACGACCGGCATCCTCGCAGCCGTCCGCACCGGCACGTTGCTCCATCGCCCGGTCCGGGATCGGCACGTTGCTCCATCGCCCATTCCGGATCGGCACCTTGCCGTCACGCCGTCGCGGTTCTACACGGTCACGTCGATCAGGTCGCCGCCGGTGAGGACTCCGCGGAGCGCGTACAGGTCGATGCCTTTCTGGCGCATCAGGGTGACCAGGCTGGACGCGCCGGTGGCGGCCGCGGTGACGGCCTCGCTGTCCATGCCGAGCAGGCGGCTCAGGGCGGCGAGTTTGACCTCGTCGCGCAGGCCGGCGTTCTCGCCACGGGGTTCCCGGGCCGGGGGTGCCGGGGGAGCGCCCCGCCTGGCGGCGAACTCCTCCGGATTGCCGGCGGACAGCCCGGCTCGGATCGCGGCGATCAGATCGTCGTGCGGGACACCCCGGGCGGTGGCGATGTCGTTGAGGCTGCTGCCGTTGCCGAGCTGCGTCCTCAGCTCGTCGACGGTCAGCCCCAGCGTCTCGGCCAGCCGGGACAACAGGTTCTCCCGGCGCTGGCCTGCCGCCGGAGACCACTGATACGAGTAGTGGCCGGGGGACGCCGAGACACCACTGATCCCACTCATCGCAGTCCCCCGCTCATCCCAGTTCCCCATTCATCGCCGTCCCCGTTCGCTGTCGTCCGCGGGTCATCGCCGTCAGCGGCTCATTGCCGTTGGCGGTTCATCGCCGTCAGCGGTTCGATGCTGTCCGCGGCTCATCGCTGTCCGCGGCTCATCGCTGTCCGCGGGTTCATCGCCGTCCGTGGCCCGTCGCGGGACGCCTGTCGTCTCGCGCTGCGGGGAGGCATCGGCTGGGGAGGGCCACTCCTGTGGCTTTTCGGGGACTCAGCCGGCGGTGATCGCGGTCGCGGTGATGACTCCCTCCGCATCGGGAACGCCCTCGACGGTCACCGGGAGGCCCGACGTGATGCTCTCCAGCGAGGCGGTCTGGCTGACCTTCACGGTCGTCTGTTCGCCGGTCCGCACCGTCACCGTCTCACCGGCGTCGGTCTGCACGTAGAGGGTCGTGCCGTCGACCATCTTGACCGTTCCGGCGGTTCCACCCATGGCGGGCTGGGCTCCACCGCCCTGCACAGGCCCGCCCTGCGCTGATCCGTCCTGCGCCGGTCCACTCCCGGAGACCGCGGGCCGACCACCCGGAGCGGCGGGCCCGAGTGAGCCGCCGGAGCCGGTGGGCATGCCCGCACCGTCCGGGGCTCCGCCGGCCTGCGTCTCCTCGATGCCCCAGCGCTCGTGGGCCTGGACGCCACCCAGGAAGCCACCGGCCAGCAGGGCCAGGCCGATCAGGCCGACGGTGGTCCGGTTCCACCAGCGGCGCGGGGCGGCCGCGGCCAGCGCCTCGTTGAGATCGGAGCGGCCGCCGTACGCGCGGGGCAGCACTTCGGTGTCGTGGACCCCGGAGTGCACACCGTCGTCGGCCGTAGCGGTGCTGTCCGAGCCCCGGGCGCTGTCCGGGGTTCTGGCTCTGTTCGAGGTTCTGGCATTGTCTCCGGTCGCGGCGCTGTCGGATGTCGCGGGGCTGACCGAAGTCGCGGCGCTGTCCGGGGTAGCGGTTCGGTCCGAAGTCGCGGCGCTGTCCGGGGTAGCGGCGCTGTCCGGGGTAGGGGTTCGGTCCGGAGTAGCGGTTCGGTCCGGAGTAGCGGTTCGGTCCGGAGTAGCGGTGCCGTCTGATGTCACGGGCGGTTCCTCATTCATGGCTGCTCACTCGTAGCGGAGGGCGTCGATCGGGCGCAGGCGGGCGGCGCGGGCCGCGGGCAGTCCGCCGAAGAAGAGCCCGATCAGCACGGAGACGCCCAGGGCCAGCACCACCGAACCGGGCACGATCACCGGCTGCACACCGACGATCGAGAAGCGGCTGCCCAGGACGGCGGCCGCGACACCCAGAACTCCACCGATAACACTGAGCAGCGTCGCCTCGATGAGGAACTGGGTGAGGATCACCCGGCGGGGCGCGCCCAGGGCCTTGCGGATGCCGATCTCGCGGGTCCGCTCGGTGACGGTGACCAGCATGATGTTGGTGATACCGATGCCGCCGACCAGCAGGCTGATCGCGGCCACCGCCCCGAGCAGGGTGGTGAACGTGCCGGCGGTCTCGGTCTGCGTCTCCAGCAGCTGGGAGGCACTCTGCACCCGGTAGCCGCCGGGCTCCAGCCTCGTGTCGAGGATGGTGGTGATCTCGCCCTGGACGGTGCCGACCATCGACGGGCCGGACGCCTCGACCAGGATCGAGCTGAGCGGACCGAACCCGGCGAGCACCTGTCGGACGGCACCGATCGGGGCGATCGCGGTGTCGTTGAGGTCCTGCGAACCGGGCGAGTTCTTCTCCTTCAGTACGCCGGTGACGGTGAACAGGGCACCGCCGACGGTGACCTGCTGACCGACCGGGTCGGCGCCGGCGAACAGTTCGTCGGCCACGGTCCGGCCGAGCACGACGACCCGGCGGGCCTGGGCCTCGTCGTCGGCCGTGAAGATCGCGCCGGTGCCGACCGGGGAGTTGGAGGCGGCGAACCAGCTGGGTGTGGTGCCGACGAAGGAGCTGATCTCGTGCCCGGCGCCCTCGTAGCTGAGGGTGGCCGCCGTGCTGACCACGGGCGAGACCGAGCGGACGCCGGGGGCGAGGACCGGGTCGTCGAGCGCCTCGGCGATTCTCATGGTGAGGCCGCCGCTCTCCCGGCTGGTGCTCATCACGGTCAGCGTGTTGGTGCCCAGTGCCTCGATCCGGCTGGTGACCGCCCGTGACGACCCGTTGCCCACGGCCACCAGGAGAATCACCGCGGCGACGCCGATCAGGATGCCGAGCATGGTCAGGGTGGAGCGGAGTTTGTTGGCTCCGATACCGCGCAGCGCAAAGCGCACAATCTCTAAGAAATTCATGATAAAACTCCCGAAGCCGCATGCCTGCCCCGCGGCTCCCGCCGGGAGTCACTGGCGACCCGGCCGTCGAAGAGCCTGATCAGCCGATCGGCGCGGGCACCGATCTCCTCCTCGTGGGTGATCAGCACGATGGTGTGGCCGGCCGCGTTCAGGTCGTCGAGAACCGCCAGCACCTCCTCGCCGGCATGGCTGTCGAGGTTGCCGGTCGGCTCGTCGGCGAGCAGCAGCGCCGGCTCGGTGACCAGCGCACGGGCTATCGCGACCCGCTGCTGCTGGCCGCCGGAGAGCTGGTGCGGCTCGTGGTCGGCACGGTCCGCGAGACCCACCAGGTCCAGGGCGAACATGGCCCTGCGGCGCCTCTCGGCGGCTCTCGTCCCGGAGTACGCCAGTGGCAGCTCCACATTGGCCACGGCACTGGTCCGCGGAATCAGGTTGAACGCCTGGAAGACGAACCCGATCAACCGGTTCCGGGCCAGGGCCAGCTGTTCGTCACTGAGCGAGCTGACGTCGACCCCGTCCAGCAGACAGGCACCCGTCGTGGGGACGTCCAGGCAGCCCAGGATGTTCATCAGTGTCGACTTGCCGGAGCCGGACGGGCCCATGACGGCCACGTAGTCGCCCCGCTCGACCTGCAGGGTCACGCCGTCGAGGGCGCGAACCCGGGTGTCGCCGTCGCCGTACACCTTGGTGATGTCCCGCACGTCGATAACCGGCCGGATCATGGTCAGCGTCCGCCCGTTCCGCCGCCGGGAGGAGCGAACCCTCCACCACCACGCGGTCCGGTGCCGGCGCGGTTCGTGGTGCCGGCGATCGGCAGCACCACCCGCTCCCCGGAGGCCAGCCCCGAGGTGATCTGGGTGGCGTCGTCGCCCTCCAGCCCGACCTGGACCTGGCGACTTTCCTGCTTGCCGGCGCTGTCCAGGACGGTCACGGTCCGCCGGTTGCCGTTGGCGGTGACAGCGGCCGAGTTGATCATGACCGCGTTGTCCACACTGCCGGTGACCACCGAGACGGTGACGGTCTGGCCCGGCTTGGCACCGTCCGGCGGGTTGGGCAGACTGACCGTGACACCGTAGGTGACCGCGTCCTCCGTGCCGCCCCGACCGCCCGCGGAGCCTGTCGCGGTGGGGTCGACGGCGACCACCTGCCCGGTCGTCTCGGCGTTCTGCAGGGCGTTCCAGACGACGGTGGCGCTCTGCCCCTCCTTCAGCTCGGTCGCGTCCGCCTCCGAGAAGGCCGCGGTGATCTGCAGCTTCTTCAGATCGGCCAGGTCGACGAAGCCACCGCTCGAGTCCTGCGCGCTGACGACCGACGAGCCGCCGAGGGTTCCGTTGACGGCGACCACCGTGCCGGCCATCGGGGCGATCAGCTGGGTGCCGGCAACCGCCGCCTCCGCCTCGTCGACGGCCAGCTGCGCCTCGGTGACCGCGTTCGCCGCGTTGCCGGTGTCGGTTCCGGCAGCCCGTGCCCGGCCGAGCGCGTCCTGGGCCGCCGCCAGGTCGGCCCGCGCCAGGTCGAGATCGCGTTTGGCGTCGGCCGGGTCCACCTTGGCCAGCAGGGCTCCCGCCTTGACCTCCTGACCGACCTTCACCGGAATCGCGGTGACCGTACCGGGGGTGCCGAAGGTGGCGGTGGCGGTGGCCGCACTGACCACCGACCCGCCGGCCGACACGGTGCGGGTGACCGTGCCCTGGGTGGCGGTCACGGTCCGTACCTCGGACGCGCTCGCACCGCTGGTCTGCGAGGTGTCCCGCAGCAGGGTCCAGCCCCAGAACGCGGCACCGACGATCAGGAGGGCCAGCAGGGCGTTCACGGCGGTGCTGGGTCGACGCAGCGCTTTCACACCGTCATCATGCCTTCCGGCCGGTTCCTGTTCCGGTGTTCCGCGGAATAACCGGCATACCCTTGCATTCCCGTACTACCAGGAACGTACGACCTGCTCCCCCTGCTCCAGTCCGCCGGTTATCTCGGTGTATCGGTCTCCGCGGAGCCCGACGGCGACAACGCGCTCGGTCGACCGGTCCGCAGCACGAACCAGCACAGTGCCCGATCCACCGGATACGTCGTGCACCGCGGTCGACGGCACGCGGAGCGCGTCGGCCACCTCACCGGTACGCACCCGGACCTGGGCGCTCTGCCCGACGAGCAGGCCGTCCGGGGCGTCGGCGAAGGCGAGCCGCACACCGTAGCGGACCAGGGTGCCGTCGGACGTGCCGGCCGGGTCGACCTGGATCACCTGTGCCTCGTACACGTCGTCGGCGTCGGCCAGGGCCACAGTCGCGCTCTGCCCGCCGGCCAGCGCGCCGGCGTCGGCCTCCGGGAATTCGGCGCGGACCTGCATGGCGTACGTGTCGGCCAGGCTGATGAACGTCGACCCGCCTCGGATCTGATCGCCGACCTTGCCCTCGACGGCGACCACCGTTCCGGCGATCGGTGCGGTGAGGCTCGTCCCGTCCAGCGCCTTCCTGGCCACCTCGACTGCCCGTGCCGCCCGGTTGACCTGCTGTTCCGCGGTGAGCAGCGGGTCGCCGCCGCTGTCCGGGTAGCCCATGGTCACGCAGGGGCCGGCCGCACCGGCGGGCCGGGCGTCACCGGCCCGGACATCACCGGCTGGGACATCAGCGGCCAGGGCATCACCGGCTATGGCACCGCCGGCCAGGGCATCACCGGCTATGGCACCGCCGGCCAGGGCATCACCGGCTATGGCACCGCCGGCCAGGGCCGCACCGGTTTGGGCACACGTCGTGGCGCTGGCGGTGGCGCGGGCCGCGACGGTCCGCGCCTCGCCCAGCTCGGCCTGTGCGGCGGCCAGGGCGGCGGCGGCGGCGTTCACGTCGCCGGCCGCTTCGGTGTCGTCCAGCGCGGCGAGGGTCTGCCCCTTGCTGACCCGGTTGCCGGCCCGGACCTTGACCGCCTCGACCGTGCCCGCCACCGGGAAGGACAGGCTGCGGACGGTGGCCGGTTCGACGGTGCCGGTGGTGGCCACGTCGAGGGTGACGGCGCCCCGGTCGACGACCGCGACGACGATCGCGGCCGGCCGGGGAGGATCGTCCTTGACGAGTGCCGCGATGACGCCACCGGCGACGGCTCCGGTCACGACGATCACGGCCCCGATGAACCGGATACGCCGCCTACCTCTGCTTTGCCCCGTTTTTTCGGTCACGAACGTAGATTGTTACCGTTTGTCCGTAGATCCCAGCCTTGAATCGATGGCCTCCCATGGGATCCGTCCGAACGGGCTCAGGCAGAGGTGAGGGAGGCGACCCGGCTCAGCAGATCCTGCGCGGTGAACGGCTTGGGCAGATAGTCGTCCGCACCGGCGTCGAACGCGGCCGCCACCTCCAGCCAGCGGCCGCGCCCGGTGAGCAGGAGAATCGGCACGTCCGCGGTGCCCGCGCCGTTCCGCAGCGCCCGGCACAGCGTCGCGGCGTCCATGTCATGACCGGCCGGATCGAGAGCCGCGTCCAGGATCGCGCAGTCCGGCCGATGGGCGTGGGCGGCGCGGAGTGCGGCATGCCCGGTGCGGCGGGACGACACGTCCAGCCCGGCCGAGGAGAGCACCGTCTCGATGATGCGCAGCAGCGTCGGATCGTCGTCGACCACGAGAACCGAAGACACCCCGTCACCCCCGGCGATCACTGAAGCGGCCACGATCCCCTTGATCGCTCCATACAGTAAAGGCCGTGCCGGAGATCGGTGACCGGATCTGGGGCGCGCGACGCCTGCTGCGCGCCGCGGTGCTGTTCGTGCTGGTGGCGATCACGGTCGTGGCGGTCACCGGTCTCGTGCGCAACAACGAGACCCTTCAGGCACAGGACGGCGTACGCCGTTCGAGTCAGATCCTCGGCCGGATCGGCGATCTGCGGGTCGTCGCGGAGACCGTGGCCGAACCGAGAGCGCGACCGTCCGCCGGGGACACCCTGCGCGCGCACGCGGCCGGCCTCGGCGCGCTGGCCGGCTCGGACCCGGTGCACCGCGACCTCCTCCAGCGGATCACGCCCGAGTCCGGCGCCGCCGACGTACGGGCCGTGGCCGACGGGATGGCGCGGCACGAGCAGGCCCGGCTCGACCGGCACATCGCCGAGGCGGGCGCCGTGGCCCGTACCAATCGGTGGATGATCGCCTGGGTCTCCGTGCTGGCGGCACTGCTGTCGCTGCTCGGTGCGCGCAAGATCGAGAAGCGTCTGACAGCGGTCGCGGACCAGATCGCGGCCGCCGCCCGGCGGGCGCGGGGCGGCGACCTGACCCGGCTCGCGGACGTACGCGCACCACGCGAGCTCGGCGAACTGGCCACCGCCGTCAACTCCTCGATGACCGAACTGGCGAGGGCGCGGGACGAGGCGTCCGCCGCGACAGCCGCGGGCTCCGCGTTCCTGGACGCGATGAACCACGAGATCCGGACGCCGATGACCGCCCTCACCGGGATGACCGGGATGCTCCTGGAGACCGGGCTGGACGAGCGGCAGCGGGAACTCGCCACCACCGCGCACACCAGCGGGACCGCACTGCTGGGCACCGTCGACGACCTGCTCGACCTCGCCCGGGCCGAGACCGGGGACCTGCACCTGGAACGACGGCCGTTCTCGTTGCGCGGCTGTGTGCGCCGGGCCCTCGACCCGGTCGCGCCCGCCGCCGAGGCCAAGGGCCTGCACCTGTCCGCGCACCTGGCCACCGGCTGCCCGGAACGGGTTCGCGGCGACGAGCGGCTGGTCCGCCGGATCCTGACCGCGTTGCTGCGGCAGGCGGTCGCCAGCACCGAACACGGTGCCGTCACCGTCAGCGTGTCCACCCATCCGGGCGGCGGCCAGAACCTGGAGCTACGGTTCGCGATCCGGGACACCGGCCTCGGCATGCCCGCCGACCGGCAGTCCGAGCCCGGCGTACTGCTGGCCCGCCGCTTGGCGGAGTCGATGGGCGGCGGCGTCACCACCGAGAGCCGTCCCGGGCAGGGCACCACCGTCACCGTCACCGTGCGCGTGGACCCGTCGATCCAGCCGGACCGCTCCGGGCACCACCCGGTGGCCGGACGCAAACAGTCACTGCTGGTGCTGGTGGCCGAGGACGACCCGGTCGATCAGCGGCTGACCCGCCGCCTGCTCGAACGCCGCGGCCACCGGGTCCGGACCGTCGCCGACGGTGAGGCGGCGCTGGAGGCCGTCCAGCGTGACCGCTACGACCTGGTACTTCTCGGTTCCGGACTGCTGGTGCTGGACGGCCCGACCGCGGTGCGCCTGATCCACGCGGACCCGCCCCCGCACGGCCCGCCCCGCATCGTCGCGGTCTGCACCGACCCGGAGGAGACGGAGGACTTCGTGGCGGAGGGCGTGAACGGCGTACTCACCCGCCCCGTCGACGCCGCCGAACTGGACGCCGTACTGGCCACCGCCGCCGCCTACGCCGACGTCCGCCTGGCCGGCGCCGGACCGCTGCCGGGACCCGACGACGGCGAGCCGGCCACCATCCGTGCCTGCGTCGACGTGATCGCCGGACCGGACGCCGAACCCGGCGACCGCCACCGGCTCGCCGAGATCCTGCACAACTTCGCCGACCGCCTGCCCGGCCTGCTCCAGCGCATGGACGAGGCCGCCGCCGACGGCGACACCCGCAATCTGGCCCGGCTGGCGCACGGTCTGAAGGCGTCCTCGGCCACCCTCGGAGCGAACCGGTTCGCGGCCATCTGCGCGGACCTCGAGGACCGCGCCCACCATCGGCCTGACTCCTCCGGCGAGGCCTTGCGCGACCTGCACGAACGGGCCGGCGAGATCAGCGACACCATGGAGACGATCTCCCGCCAGCTGGCCCGCGCGGCGTGATCACCCTGGTCCGGACAGGTCGGCCTAGGGTGCACACATGTCGATCAATGATGAGGATCTCGCGGTCCGGGCCGCCGAGGCCGGGGCCGCCGTGGTCCGCTCCCACTACGGCGCGGAGCTGGCCCGGTTCGGCAAGGACGGGGACGACTTCGCCACGGTTGCGGACATCGAGGCGGAGCGGGCGATCCTCGCGATCCTGCGGGCCGCGCGCCCGGACGACCTGGTGCTCGGTGAGGAGAGCGGCCGCACCGGCGACGGCGGCAACGGCCGGACGTGGCTGGTGGACCCGCTCTGCGGAACCCTCAACTATGCCGTCCGCAGCATGCTGGCCTCGACGAACGTGGCGCTGCGGACCGGTGGCCGGGTCACCGTGGCGGCCTGCGCCGACCCGTTCAACGACGAGGTGTTCTGGACCGGCGGCGACACCGCGTACGTCCGCCACGACGGCGTCGACCGGCCGCTCGCGCCCTCGGCCGCGTCGCGTCTGGTCGACCTCAATCTCGACCCGCCGTTCCCGAACCGGCCGGATTTCCTGGCCGCGCGGATGCTGTCCGACGACGTCTTCGTCGAACGGTTCCGCCCGCGTGTCGTCTCCACGACGCTGGCCGTGGCGTGGGTGGCGGCGGGGCGCCGCGCCGCCTATGTGACCGACGGCCATCTGGAGGACAGCGTTCACTTCGCGGCCGGAATCGCGCTCTGCCGGGCGGCCGGCTGCGTCGTCACCGACCTCGACGGCCGGCCCCCGCATTCCGGCCGCGGCGGCCTGATCGCCGCCGCCAACGACGCCACCCACGCCACCCTGCTGTCCCTGATCGCGGCGCAGCGGCCCGGAGACCGCCGGCCGTAGCTCAGCCGGGGTGACACGCCACCCCCGGGCTCAGTCGGTGAGGATCAGGACGTGCAGGTGGCGCGGGCCGTGCACCCCCTCGACCCGGTTGAGCTCGATGTCGCTGGTGGCGGACGGCCCGCTGATCCAGGTCAGCGGCCGCCGCGCGTCGAGGCGGGCGATGGCGTCCGGGACCGAGGCGACCACCTGCTCCGGGCGCAGCACGCAGACGTGCACGTCCGGCAGCAGCGTAATGATCCGCCGGCCCTGGTCCGGGGAGGCGTCCAGCACGATGGTCCCGGTCTCGGCGACGGCGACGGCCGCGGCGGTGAGCACGGCGCCGGCCTCGGCGATGCGGTCGGGTGTCAGGTCCTCGTCGGCATAGGCACCCTCCGGGCGCCACTGCTCGGGCAGACCCGGCGGTACGAGCACCGCGCCGCCCTCCCCCGCCAGTCGCGCCGCGGTGGCCGCCACCTCTGCCGACGTCACTCGGTACACCTCGGCCTTGTAGTCCACGAGCCGGTCGACGAGCACCTCGAGGTCTGCCGTATTCGTCCCGGCGGGCCGGTACTCGCGAGGCACGTCGCCCACCACGGGCGCGTCGCGGAGCGCGGCCCGCACCCGTCCGAGGATCAGCTCACGGGAACTCACCGATCCTCCCCGAGCTGTACCGGCGAAGACGACCCGGCCGACCCCGGCGACCCGGGCGAAGGCGACACGGGCGGCGTGGGCGACCCGGGCGAAGGCGCCACGGGCGGCGTGGGCGGTGTGGGTGAAGGCGGCGGCGGGGTCCGGGCCGCCCACCAGTCACGGAACGTCTGTTTCGGGAACTCCGGCAGGTCGCGCCCGGCCGTCCAGCCGGACAACGGCGGGGGCAGCCCCCGGCCGCGGCGCCCGGCGATGCGGGCGAACTTGGCGGCGCGCTGCGCGGACGCGTACAGCCGGGGCCGGTCCATGGTGTAGGCGGCGGCCGCCATGGCGGCTCTCTCGGCCGGCGGGTGCGGCACCTTGTTGCGGAGGTGCACCAGCAGCGACGGAATGTCGATCTTCACGGGGCAGGCGTCGAAACAGGCTCCGCAGAGCGACGACGCGTACGGCAGCGACGCGTTGTCGGCGATGCCGGTGAGCTGCGGCGACAGGACCGCGCCGATCGGGCCGGGATAGACCGAGCCGTACGAGTGCCCGCCGGTCCGTTCGTACACGGGGCACACGTTGAGGCAGGCCGAGCAGCGGATGCAGTGCAGCGCCTGCCGCCCGGTGGGGTCGGCGAGGACGGCACTGCGCCCGTTGTCGAGCAGCACGAGGTGGAAGTTCTGCGGCCCGTCGCCGGGTGTCACGCCGGTCCACATGGTGGTGTACGGGTTCATCCGTTCCCCGGTCGACGACCGCGGCAGCAGCTGCAGGAACACTTCGAGGTCGGCCCAGGTGGGCAGCACCTTCTCGATGCCCATCACGGTGATCAGGGTGTCCGGCAGGGTGAGGCACATCCGCCCGTTGCCCTCGGACTCGACGACACCGAGCGTCCCGCTGTCGGCGATCGCGAAGTTCGCACCGCTGACGGCGACCTTCGTGGACAGGAACGTCTCGCGCAGGTAGCGCCGGGCCGCCGCGGCGAGCACCGGCGGGTCGTCGGTCAGCGCCGGGTCGACGCCCGGCATGGCCCGCAGGAAGATCTCCCGGATCTCGGAGCGGTTCCGGTGGATGGCCGGTACCAGGATGTGGCTCGGTTTGTCGTCGCCGAGCTGCACGATCAGTTCGGCCAGGTCGGTCTCGACGGGCGTGATGCCTGCCGCTTCGAGGGCCTCGTTGAGCCCGATCTCCTGGGTGGCCATCGACTTGACCTTGATGACCCGCTCGGAGCCGGTCCGCCGGACCAGGTCGGTGACGATGGCGTTGGCCTCGTTGGCGTCGGCCGCCCAGTGCACGACGCCGCCCGCGGCCGTGACGTTCTCCTCGAGCTGTTCAAGGAGCGAGGGGAGGCGGGCCATCGCGTCGGCCTTGATCGCCGAGCCGGCGTCGCGCAGTTGCTGCCAGTCCGGCAGTTCCGCGATGACGCGGCCGGACTTGCCGCGGATCGTGGTGGTGGCGTGCCGCAGGTTGCGCCGCAGCTGCGCGTTGCCGAGTGCCTCCCGCGCGGCTGCCGGGAACGACTGGTCACCGCGCAGGTGACCGACGCCGCGCGGGGCGGTGACGGGCATCCCCAGGAAGGTGTTCATGACGACTCCGTAGCGGCCAGGATCTCGGCGAGGTGGACGGTCCGCACACCGCTGCGCAGCCGGGACAGTCCGCCTCCGATGTGCATGAGGCAGGAGCTGTCACCGGCGGTGCAGACGTCGGCCCCGGTGGCGACGATGCTGGTCATCTTGTCGGCGAGCATCGCCGTGGACGTGTCCGCGTTCTTGATGGCGAACGTGCCGCCGAAGCCGCAGCACTGCTCGGCGGCCGGCAGTTCGACCAGGTCCAGGCCGCGTACCCGGCGCAGCAGCCGCAGCGGTTTGTCACCGACCCGCGTCATCCGCAGGCTGTGGCAGGTCGGGTGGTAGGTGACCCGGTGCGGGTAGTACGCCCCCACGTCCTCGACCTGGAGCACGTCGACGAGCAGTTCGGACAGTTCGTAGGTGCGGGCCGCGACCGATTCGCTGCGGGCCGCCAGCCCCTTGTCGCCGTACGCGGCGGCGACCATGGCGTGCTGATGCCGGATGGAGCCGGCGCACGATCCGCTCGGCACGACGGTCACGTCGTACGGGTCGAAGGTGGACGCGTACCGCCGGACGAGCGGAAGCGACTCCTTCTGGTATCCGGTGTTGATGTGCATCTGCCCGCAGCAGGTCTGGCCGGACGGGAACACCACCTCGTGCCCGAGCCGTTCGAGCAGCCGCACCGTGGCCTTGGCCGCCTCCGGGAAGAGGGTGTCGGCCAGGCAGGTGGCGAAGAGCGCGATCCGCACGGTCACCTCCCCACTCGTGCGGCCGCGACGTCCCAGTCTGTTCCGGGGCCGGAAGGCGAGTAGCGCACGATCCGTTGAGTCTTGCGCACCAGCGCCCGCATCGCATCCAGTCCGCCTTCGACCACACCGGCGGCCCGCGCCTGTACGAGCAGGTTGCCGATGGCGGTGGCCTCGACCGGCCCGGCGAGCACCGGCAGCCCGCAGGCGTCCGCGGTCAACTGGCAGAGCAGCTCGTTCCGCGCTCCCCCGCCAACCAGGTGCACCACGCCGACGTCACGACCGGCGAGCTCCCGGGCCTGGCGTACCGCGCGGCGCTGAGCGAGCGCCAGGCTGTCCAGGATGCAGCGCACGACGACGGCGCGATCGGCGGAGTCCGGCAGTCCGGCCGCCTTGCGCAGCCGCCCCTCCATGTCGCCGGGCGGCAGGAACACCGGGTCGTCGAGGTCGGCCACGTACGCGAGCGCCGGCACCCCGGCGGCCGCGGCGAGCAACGAGGGCAGGTCCGGCGAGCCCCATTCGCGCAGGCACTCCTGCAGCGGCCACAGGCCCATGACGTTGCGCAGGTAGCGGATCGTCCCGTCGACGCCGCCCTCGTTGGTGAAGTTCGCCGCCCGCGACTCCTCGCTGAGCACCGGTTCGTCCAGCTCCAGGCCGACGAGTGACCAGGTGCCGCACGAGATGTACGCGAAGTCCGGGCCGTCCGCCGGAACGGCGACGACCGCGCTGGCGGTGTCGTGCGACCCGACCGCGACGACCGGCGTGCCTTCGAAGAATCCGATCCGCTCGCCCGGATGCCGTACCGGCGGCAGCAACTTCTCCCGCAACCCCAGTTCGGAGATCAACGACGAGGACCATTCGCGGGTACGGACGTCGAGCAGCCCGGTGGTCGACGCGTTGGTGTACTCGGCGCCGATCTCCCCGGTCAGCCAGTACGCCAGCAGGTCCGGGATCATCAGGAGCCGCTCGGCGGCCGCGTACTGTGGCGTCGGTTCGGCCGCGAGCAGCTGGTAGACGGTGTTGAACGGCAGTCTCTGCAGCCCGCAGATCTGGTACAGGTCCCGGACCCGCCCGGCGATGCCGTCGGTGCGCGAGTCGCGGTAGTGCACCGGGTTGCCGAGCAGCGCCCCACTGGCGTCGAGCAGCCCGTAGTCGACCGCCCACGAGTCGATGCCGATGCTGCGTACCGGCCCGGCCTTGCAGAGGCCTTCGACGACGCCCCGGTAGAGGGCGAGGATGTCCCAGTGCAGTGTCCCGCCGACGCGCACCGGCTCGTTAGGGAACCGGTGCACCACGTCGAGGCCGAGCGTCCCGCCGCCGAACCGGCCGACGACGACACGTCCGCTGGACGCCCCGAGATCTACAGCGGCGAAGGAGTCGTTCATCGCAGGAACGCCGCCGCGACACCCGCGTCCACCGGAACGTGCAGCCCGGTGGTGTGGGTGAGGTCGCCGCCGGTGACGGCGAAGACCGCGTTGGCGATGTGCTCGGGCAGCACCTCCCGCTTGAGCAGGGTGCGCTGCGCGTAGAACTCGCCCAGCTTCTCCTCCGGCACGCCGTACACGGCCGCCCGGTCGGCGCCCCAGCCGCCGGCGAAGATGCCGGAGCCGCGTACGACTCCGTCCGGGTTGATGCCGTTGACCCGGATGCCGTGCGGGCCGAGCTCGGCCGCCAGCAGCCGCACCTGGTGGGCCTGGTCGGCCTTGGCCGCGCCGTAGGCGACGTTGTTGGGTCCCGCGAAGATCGAGTTCTTGCTGGAGATGTAGATGATGTCGCCGCCCATGCCCTGGGCGATCAGCACCCGGGCGGTCTCCCGCGACACCAGGAACGAGCCCTTGGCCATCACGTCGTGCTGCAGGTCCCAGTCGCGGGCCGTGGTGTCCAGCAGCGATTTCGACAGCGACAGGCCGGCGTTGTTGACGACGAGGTCGACCCCGCCGAACGCGAGCACCGCCTCCCGGACGGCGGAGGCGACCGCGTCCTCGTCGGTGACGTCGAGCGATACGGACACCGCGACGTCCGGGCCACCGATCTCGGCGGCCACGTTCGCGGCGGCCTCGGTGTCGCGATCGCTGACCACGACGCAGGCGCCCTCGGCGGCCAGGCGCAGCGCGATCGCCCGGCCGATGCCCGAGCCGGCTCCGGTGACCAGCGCGATCCGGGTCGCGAGAGCCTTCGGCTTCGGCATCCGCTGGAGTTTGGCCTCCTCGAGCGCCCAGTACTCGATGCGGAACTTCTCGGCCTCGTCGATCGGCGCGTACCGGGAGATCGCCTCGGCGCCGCGCATCACGTTGATCGCGTTGACGTAGAACTCGCCGGCCACCCGCGCGGTCTGCTTGTTGGCGCCGAACGAGAACATGCCCACGCCCGGGACCAGCACGATCGCCGGGTCGGCGCCGCGGATGGCCGGGCTGTCGGGGGTCGCGTGCCGCTCGTAGTAGCCGCGGTAGTCGGCCCGGTACGCCTCGTGCAGCTCCTTCAGGCGGGCGGTCACCTCGTCCAGCGGAGCGTCCGGGGCGGTGTCCAGGACCAGCGGCTTCACCTTGGTCCGCAGGAAGTGGTCCGGGCAGGAGGTGCCGAGTGCGGCCAGTTCACCGAGACGCTCGGCGGCCACGAAGTCCAGGACCACATCGGAGTCGTCGAAGTGCCCCACCTGCGGGCGGTCCGTGGAGGCGAGGCCCCGGATCACCGGGAAGAGTGCGGCGGCACGCGCACGCCGTACCTCAGCGGGAAGGGTCTGATGCACCGTCGCACCGAAAGGTGCGCTGCGGCCGTGCTCCGCGATGTACGCCGCGGCGGTGTCGATGATCTCCCGCGAGTTCGCCTCGCACTCGTCGCTTGTCGCGCCCCACGCGGTGATGCCGTGGCCGCCGAGGATGACGCCGATCGCCTGTGGGTTCGCCCGGTGCACGGCCGCGATGTCCAGGCCCAGCTGGAAACCGGGGCGCCGCCAGTCCACCCACAGCACCCGGTCGCCGAAGATCTCCTTGGTCAGCGCCGGTCCGTCGGCGGCCGTGGCGATCGCGATGCCGGCGTCCGGGTGCAGGTGGTCGACGTGCGGCGCGCCGACCAGTCCGTGCATGGCGGTGTCGATGCTCGGCGCTGCGCCGCCCCGCCCGTGCAGGCAGTAGTCGAAGGCGGCCACCATCTCGTCCTCACGGTCCAGCCCCGGGTAGACGCCGGGCAGTGCCCGCAGCCGGTCCAGCCGCAGCACGGCCAGGCCCTTGCCGGTCAGCGTGCCGAGGTCCCCGCCGGAGCCCTTCACCCACACCAGGTCGACCGCGTCACCGGTGACCGGGTCGGTGTCGGTGCCCTTGGCCGAGGTGTTGCCGCCGGCGTAGTTGGTGGTCCGCGGGTCCGCGCCGAGGCGGTTGGAGCGGGCGATGAGCTCGGAGACTACGGGGTTGGTCATGGGGTTCCGCTTCTCTTCGGCGTCGTGTCTCGTACGGGGTCGTGAAACGTTTCAGAGTTACCGGTAGATTACGCACGCCCGCTCACCCCGGTCAAGGCCGGAGTCCGCGCTCGCCCGGCGGAAAATTTGAAGGCCGTACGCGCGGCCCGGCTCTACGATCCGGCAGTGCGCATCGACATCCGGGAGAAGACCGCCACCGACGCGGACGCCTGTCTGGCCCTGCTGATGCGGGTGCACAGCAACGACCGCTACCCGCTGCACCTGCGGCCCGACGAGGTGCCCGGCTTCTACCGCTCCGCCGCGAAGGGCGGCTACGAGGCGGCCGCCTGGGTGGCCGAGCGGGACGGCGAGATCGTCGGCCACGTGGCGTTGCACTGCCCGCCGGAGGACCCGACCCTGACGGCGGCGGCCGAAGCGACCGGCCTGCCGGCGGACCGCCTGGTGCTGCTGTCCCGGCTGTTCGTGGCACCCACGCTCCGCCGCTCCGGACTGGGCCGCGCCCTGGTCCGGCACGCCACCGCGCAGGCGCCGGCGCTGGGCCGGCGGGCGGTCCTCGACGTGGGCCGGACGCTGGACTCCGCGGTCGCCCTCTACGAGTCCGAGGGCTGGTCGCGCGTCGGCGAACTGCACCTGCCACTGAACTACCTCGACCCGCCGGCCGTCCTGGACCTATGGGTCTACGTCAGCCCGGCGTCCCCGGTCCAGGGCACGGGCGAAGCACCCGGAGCCGGGGACTGATCGCGTCGGCGATCGGGTCGGCGTCAAGCGGTGGCGGGCATGCTCTCACCGCCGTGCCAGGAGCGCCACAGCGCCGCGTACGGGCCGTTGGCGGCGACCAGTTCGTCGTGGGTGCCGAGTTCGATGATGCGGCCGCCGTCCATGACGGCGACCCGGTCAGCGTCGTGTGCGGTCTGCAGGCGGTGGGCGATCGCGATGACCGTACGCGAGTGCAGCACCGCGGCCAGCGCCCGCTCGGCGGTGCGGGCGGCGGTCGGGTCGAGCAGCGCGGTCGCCTCGTCGAGGATCACGGTGTGCGGGTCGGCAAGCACCACCCGGGCCAGGGCCAGCTGCTGGGACTGCGCGCCGTCGAGCGGGTGGTCACCCAGGTCACGGTCGAGGGGGTCCTCGTCGGGCGAACGTGGCTCGGCCCAGTCGGCGCCGACCGTGCGCAGGGCGGCCCGCCGCTGCTCGTCGGAGGCGGCGACCATCAGGTTGTCGCGCAGAGTCTCCCGGAAGACGTGGTGTTCCTGGGTGACCAGGACGACGTGGCGGCGCAGCTCGTCGGGTGGCAGGTCGGCGATCGGGGTGCCGCCGACGGTGACGCTGCCCGCGGTGGGCCGGTCCACGCCGGCGATCAGCCGGCCGAGGGTGGACTTGCCGGCGCCGGAGAGGCCGACGACGGCGAGCCGTTCGCCGGGACGGACGGTCAGGTCGACGTCGTGCAGCACGTCGGGACCCCCGTCGTACGCGTAGCGCACCGCGCGTACCTCGATCCGCTCGTTGTCCGGAACCCGATCGGAGTAGGGCGGGGGGGCCGGCACCGTGGCGATGCCCTCGACACGGGCGAACGACGCGCCGCCGGCCTGCAGCTGGTCGAGGAAGATCAGGATGGTGTCGATCGGGCTGACGAGCTGCCGTAGATACAGAACGGCGGCCGCGACGGTGCCGACGCTGACGCGGCCGTCGATGTGCATCAGTCCGCCGAGGACCAGGACGAGAACGGCCGGGATGGCGTACGAGGTCTCGGCCACCGGGAAGAACACACTGCGCAGCCGGAGGGTGAGCAGCCGGGTGCGCCGGGTCTCGGCGAGGGCGGAGTCACCGGCGGAGATCCGGCGGTCGTGCAGCCGGAACGCCTCGACGGTGCGGGCGCCGTCGGTGGTGGCGGCGAGTTCGTCGGCGAGGCGGGAGTTGGCGGCGCCTTCGGTGAGGTACGCGTCGCGGGCGCGGCGCAGGTACCACCGGGTGACGAACCAGATGCCGGAGAAGCCGATGACGCCGACGACGCCGAGCAGCGGGTCGAGGATCACCACGGCGACGATCAGGAACACCATCTGCACGATGCCGATGAAGATCGGTGGCATGAAGTCGCGCAGTGCGGTGGCGACGCCGTCGACGTCGGTGCTGCCGCGGGCGGCGAGGTCACCGGCGGGGACCCGTTCCACGACGGAGGCCGGCAGCCCGAGCACCCGGCGCAGGAAGGTCTGCCGGATCCGGGCGGCGGTGCGTTCACCGAAACGGTAGGCGGCCACCAGCGCGTACCGCGACAGCAGGGTCTGTGCCACGGCGCAGAGCAGGACGGCGAGGGCGAGCCGGTCGATGTCGGTGACGCCTCCGCCCGCGGCGACGGTGTCGATGATCCGTCCGAGCAGCCACGGGCCGCCGAGCCCGGCGAGTGCGGCCAGCGAGCTGAGGGTGAGCAGGGTGGCGACGGCACGGGAGTCGGCGGCGATCAGCTTGCGGGCGGCGCGGAGGACCTCGCGGGGGCCGGCGACGGGAAGCAGGGTCGTCACGATTGCTCGTCTCCGAACGCGCGGGCCACGAGGGCGCGGTAACCGGGAACGGAGGCGAGCAGTTCCCGGTGGGTACCGGTGGCGGCAACCCGGCCGCCGACCAGGTAGTGGACGGTGTCGGCGCGGTCCAGCAGCACCGGTGAGGTGGTGGCCAGGACGGTGCCGCGGCCGGCGCGGGCGGCGCTGAGCCGGTCGGCGATGGCGGCCTCGGTGTGCGCGTCGACGGCCGAGGTCGGTTCGGCGGCGAGCAGCATCTCCGGGTCGGCGTAGACGGCGCGGGCCAGCCGGACCCGCTGCCGCTGGCCACCGGACAGGTTGCGCCCGCCCCAGTCGACGTGTCTGGTGAGGTCGGTACCCACGTCGTGGGCGACGGCGGTGTCCAATGCCCGGCGGACACGGTCGTCGTCGGGGTCGTCCGGTCCGGCGACGATTTCGCGCAGCGAGCCGGCGAACAGGTCGGCGTCGTGGCCGGCGACCAGGATGCGGGAGCGGATCTCGGCCCGGGCGATCCCGGCGAGCGGGCGTCCGCCCCACGTGGCCTCGCCGGTCTGGTAGCGGCCGAGACGGTCGAGGACCTCGGCGGCGTCGGCGGGCCGGTCGCCGGCGAGGGCGGTGAACCGGCCGGGTTCGGCCCGCACCCCGGATTCCGGGTCGTGCAGGACCGCGGGGCCGTCCGGGCCGGGTGAGCCCGACGGGTCGTCCTCGGGCAGCCGCAGGAAGTCGGTGATCCGCCGGGCGGCGACGAACCCACGGGTCAGGTCGAAGCTCACGAAGATCAGCACATTGACCGGGATGACGAGCATGGCGGTGTACCCGTACACCGCCACGAGCTCGCCGGCGGTGAGGTCGCCGGTGACCGCGATCCGCGCGGCGATCCAGATCACGACGGCGAGGAACACCACCGGCAGGCCGTCGCCGAGCGCGCCGATCCAGCTGGACGGTCCGCCGACCCGGTAGCCCTGGTCCCGCAGTTTCGCCGACTCGCGTTCGTACCGGGTCAGGTGGGTCTCCTTGCCACCGAGCCCGTTGAGCACCCGCAGACCGGTGATCACGTCGACGAGCCGGCCGTTGAGTTCACCCTGGTGGCTCCGGTAATGTCCGGCGGCCCGCTGGGTGCGCCGCAGCAGCGGCGCGATGATCAGGGCCAGCACCGGCACGCCGATCAGGACGACCGCGGCGAGCAGGCCGGAGGTCCGCTGGAGCAGGTACGCGACCACGCTGACCGCGACGATCGAGGCGATGCCGACGCCGCCCGCGTTCATGGCCCGGCCGACCGTCCACACGTCGGAGATGCCGATGGTGACGACCTCACCCGCGGTTACCCGCCGGGGCAGGGCCGCGCCGAGCCGGGTGGCGTGACCCATCACCAGGTCGGCGGTTCTCAGCGCGGCCGCCAGGCGCAGCCTGGTCATGCTGCGGTGCCGCATGATGCCGAGCCACGCGCTGGTGACGCCGACGGCCAGCACGACGCCGGCCCAGATGAACAGCACGTTCGCATGACGCGGGGTGAGGCCGCGGTCGATGGCCTGGGAGATCAGGTACGGCGTGACGGCCAGACTGACGAACCAGAGCGTCCCGAACAGCGCCCCGAGCGCCACCCGGCCTTTGACCTGTAACGCCAGCCACCACAGGAACCGACCTGGTCCACGCGCGTCCACCCCGCTTGCCTCAGCCACGCTCGTAACCACCACGCCGCCATGCTGCCCCACCGACGCCGGGGCATGTCACCCCATTTTCACCCGCTGCTCAGCCCGCCGCCGACGCGTAGCAACCACGGTCACGGCCGCCACCAGGGCGAATACCGCCGCAAGAGTGACCGCGCCGGAGAGCCCGTCCGCATAGGCGTCCCGCTCGGCGACGACTGTGCCGAAGATCGCAACACCGAACGCGAACCCGAGCTGGCGGAACGTGTTCAACGCCCCGCCGGCCATGCCGCTGCGCTCCGGCGGTACCTCGGCCAGCACCGCCGACGACAGCACCGGAAGCACCACCCCGGCGCCGAGCCCGACCAGGACGAGTCCCGGGACGAGTACGGTGGCCCCGCTTCCCGCGCCGACCGCGGACTGGGCCACATCACCCGCCGTGATCAGCAGCAGCCCGCCGCCGATCGCGAGCCACGGGCGGACCCGCTGCAGGTGCCGCCCCGCGAACGCGCCGACCAGCAGCGCGGCCCCGCTCAGCGGCAGGGCGCCGAGCAGCCCGGCGTCGACCGGCCCGTATCCGAGAACCCCCTGCAGCCACATGGTCGTGTACGGCAGGTAGGCGAATGCGGCCGCCTGGCACAGGAACGCCGCGACGATCATGCCGCTGAACGCCGGGCGCCGGAACAGCGCCAGATCGAGCATCGGGGCCGCGGACCGGCGTTCCACGAGGATGAACGACGCGAACCCGGCCAGTCCGAGAGCGAGCGTGCCGAGCACGACGGGCGACGCCCAGCCGTCATCGGCCGCCCGGATCAGTCCGTAGACGGCCGCGGTGGCGCCGAGGGTGAAGGTGACGGTGCCGGGCACGTCGAAACGGGACGAGGACGGCGACCGGGACTCGGCCACGGCACGCAGCGTGAACCACACCGCGATCACGCAGACCGGCAGGTTGACCAGGAAGATCCAGCGCCAGCCGAAGTGCTCGGTGAGCAGCCCGCCGACGAGTGGCCCGGCGGCGGTCGCGGCACCGTTGACGGCACCCCACACCCCGAAGGCGACGCCGCGGTCCCGGCCCCGGTAGGTGACGTTCAGGATGGCCACGGTGGTCGCGAACATCGCGGCGCCGCCGACGCCCTGCAGGACGCGGGCCGCGATCAGGGCCGGCACGTCCGGCGCCAGGGCGCAGAGCAGCGACGACACCCCGAAGATCAGGAGCCCGGTGAGGTACGTGACGCGCCGTCCGTACCGGTCGGCGAGCGCCCCGGCGCCGAGCAGCAGGGCGGCCAGCGCGAGCGCGTAGCCGTCGAGCACCCAGGCGAGATCGTCCGGGCCGGTGGCACGCAGGCTGGTGGCGATGCGAGGCAGCGCGACGACCACGATGGTGACGTCGACGAGCAGGAGGAAGGTGCCGAGACAGACGGCGACCAGCGGTGTCCACTTGTGCATGGGCCGCACCCTGCCGCCCGTACGGCATGGTCCACCACGCTTTCGGCACCGGACTGCGAATCTCGACATTCGCGTACGGTCGCCTGGTGGAAATCGACATGCTGGATCGGCAGATCGTGCACGCGATGCGGATCGACGGCCGGGCCGGTTACCGGGAGATCGGTGCGGTGCTCGGCGTCTCCGACCAGACCGTGGCACGCCGCTACCGGCGGTTGCGCGCGGAGGCCGGTGTACGGGTGATCGGCCTGCCCAACCCGATCCGGCTCGGGTACGAGTCGTGGATGCTGCGCCTGCACACCGCTCCCGACATGGCCGCCACGCTGGCCGAATCGCTGGCCCGCCGGCCCGACACGGCCTGGGTGAGCCTGTTCTCCGGCGGCACCGAGATCTCCGCTCTGGTCCGGATGGCCGCGCACGCCGACCGGGAGTCGCTGCTGCTGCGCAAGCTGCCGCGTACGCCCCGGCTGGTGTCGGTGAGCGCGCACTGCGTGATCCACCACTTCGTCGGCGGCGCGGTCGGGCCGGACCGCCGCGACGACGCCCTCACCGCCGAGCAGAAGGCCGCCCTGACCCCGGAGGTGGCGCCCGGCGCGACGACGGTGCGCCTGTCCGGGGGTGACGCCGCGCTGCTGGAGGTCCTGTCCCGGGACGGCCGCGCCGGGTATGCCGAGCTGGCGGCGGCGACCGGCTGGCCGGAGTCGACGGTCCGCCGCCGGATGCGCGAGCTGCGCCGCACGGGGGCCGTGTACTACGACGTCGAGGTAAGGCCGCAGACCTTCGGTTTCCTGGCCCCGGTGCTGCTCTGGGTGACGGTCGCGCCGGCCCGGCTGGCCGCTGTCGGCACGGCGCTCGCCGGGCACGACGAAGTGGTGTTCGCGGCGGCCACCACCGGCGCGACCAATCTCGTGGCAACCGTGATCTGCCACGACATGGCCGAGTTCTACCGTTATCTGACGGAGCGGATCAGCGGCCTGGACGGCGTCGACCGGGTCGAGTCGGCACCGCTGCTGCGGCACGTCAAACAACTCGGCACCGTCGGGTTGTGAACACCTCGTTACCTTCCGGCGTGGAGAGCAACCGTTCCGGCCCGGGTGGCGTCCTAGTCATGAGGGCCGAACACCCGGCGGCATGGATCACGGTTCGTGATCCCCCCTCCTCGTCGCCGGGGCTCTTGTTCGCGGGCGGCGGCACCGATTCGGGCCGCCGCCCGGCCCCGGCACCGCACCGGATCAGGCCAGCCCCCCACTCGAGGCCGGCCCCGATCACGGCCGGTCCGGGTCAGGGCCGATCCAGTCAGGGCCCGGTCCGGGTCACGGCCGTTCGACGCGCGCCGGGTTGCCGCGTACCAGCTCGTCGTGGATCCGCCAGCGAGCCGTCTCGGCCGCCCGCTCGACGGCCGCGTCACCCGCTTCGAGGCGTTCCCGCAGCAGGCGCATCGCGATACCCCGGTTGAGGGTGAACTGCCGCTCGGTGTCGACCACCACCACGGTCCCGCTCGGCCGGTGGGTCGCTCGGACCGCGGTACTGGCCTTGTTGCGGTGCTGCCCGCCGGGGCCGCCGGTGCGGGTCGGCACGATCTCCACATCGGCCTCGTCGAAGACGGTCCGCTGAACACCGGTCTCGCAGGGCCGGGCCGTCACGTACCAGTTCTTGCGCCCGTGCCCGGTCCGGTACGGGCTGGGCGCCTGCCAGCACAGCGTCCCGCTCCACGACGCGGCGAACTCGGCCGCGCCGTCCCCGCCGATCTCCAGCAGCACCGACCGGAACGTACCGGGCCGCTCCCCCGCCACGGTCTCGCGCCGGCGGACCGGAACCATGCGCTTCGCGGCATCGGCCTCCAGCCGGGAGACCAGGCGGGCCAGGGCCCATGCGCATTCCTGCGGCCCGCGTCCGGCCGACAACATCAGCTGTACGGTCGTCGCGTCCCCTTCGGTGCCGGCGGGATCGCCGGCCGCACCCCGGTTCCCGGCCGTCACGCCCACCCGCGGAACGGCGCGATCGCCGGCCGCACCCCGGTTCCCGGCCATCATGCCCACCTGCGGAACGGCGCGATCCGAGCGGTGCCCGGGGGACGTGACCCGGCGCTGCGGCAGCCCTTGCCGACGGCGTCCGTGCCGATGCGGGGCGGCGGCCCGCCGAAGCCGGGACTGCGCCGGAACCCGGTCCACGGCGCCGGGTGGGCCGCCCGGTTCCACCAGCCGATCATCGCTGCTCACCTCCGTGTCGTTCCTGCCCGCGTCGTTCCGCTCCGCGCCGGGGCGGGCGGGTGAGGAGCACCGGCCGCCGCGGACGGTCGCCGAACCGCGGCCGCAGCCGGGACACGCACCGGCTCGTCAGTGGCTGCCCGGACGCGTTCACCGGCGGCCTCCCGGACGTGTCCCGAGTTCGGCGGTCTTGTAGGTGACCAGCGGCAGGGTGCTCACGATCGGAGTGGCGAGCCCGTGCGTGACGAGGTCGCCGATCACCTGCTCGATCCGTTTGTAGGCGGTCGGCGCCTCCTCGAAGAGCAGCTGCCGGTCGCCGCAGACGACGAGGGAGCCGACGGCCGTACGCCGGAGCTCCTCCACCCGGTGTTTGGCCTTGCCGCGCCGCAGGGCGTCGGCCCGGGACATCTTGCGCCCGGCACCGTGGGCGACGGAGTGCCCCGCTTCCGGGCCGGCGTGCCCGGCCACCAGGAACGAGTGGGTGCCGCGGGTGCCGGCGATGAGCACGTCCTGCCCGTCGCCGGGTGCGGCTCCCTTGCGGTGCAGGTAGAGCCCGTCGGCGTGCTCGCCGTGCCGGTCCAGCCCGGAGCGGACCTCGACCGAGTTGTGGCAGACGTCGGTGACCGGCTCGCCCAGTTCGGCGCCGAGTGCGTCGGCGACCCGGCCGGCCATCAGACGCCGGTTGAGGTGCCCCCAGCGGACCGCCTCGTCGTGGGCGGTGAGGTAGGCAGCGGGGTCGGCGGCCGGTCCGGCGCCGTGCTGCTCGGTGTGCGCGCGCAGGATCCGCTGGCCGAGGCCGCGGGAGCCGCTGTGCACGATGAGGACCGTGTCGCCGGCGGCCAGTCCGAGCCGGGCCGCGTGCCCGGCGTGCCGGACCTCGTCGACCCGGGCCAGCTCGACGAAGTGGTTACCGCGGCCGAGGGTGCCGAGCTGCTCGGCGTACCCGCCGGGGATGTCGATGCCGTCGAGGACGGCCGGGCCGACGGGCTCGTCGAGGTCGGGGAAGCGGCCGGCCAGCCGCTCCGGGACGACGCGCTTGAGCCGGAACGGGAACACCGCGATACCGCAGCCGATGTCGGACCCGACCAGCAGCGGATACAGCACCGACGAGAGCATGGCGGCGCCGATCGGGGCGCCTTTGCCGGGGTGCAGGTCGGGCATCCCGGCGACGTGGATCATGCCGTCCAGGGCGGCGACCTGGTGGCACTGGTCGACGGCGTCCGACTCGATCCAGCTGTCGGGCGCGGCGAGGACGCGGACCGTGGCCCGCGAGGTGGAGACAGAGTGCTGCTGAGACAAGAGGGTGTCTTCTTTCCCATGACGAGGAGGCGCGGCCGGGATTCCCGGGGGCGCCGAGGGCTGAGTGCACGAGAACGGCACGGGGCGTGCCGGCGGCGGAGATGCCGCATCGAGTGCGCTGGCGGAAGGTCCTCAGTACGTCGTCATGGCGACCACCCTCGTGGACGCCTCCCCCGTGCCGCAACCGATTTACCGGAGGGGGACGGGCCTACGTCGGGACATGATGACGTATCTATCGGTCGACATATCTATGACCTGATGTAACACCGCGTTCACATATCACCGCGGCAGGTACGCCCTGGGATTACCAGCCGGTAACAAAACGACGCACCGTATTCACATCCGTCAATTCGGAGCCCCACATCCCAGGGAGTTCCCCATGCCCGTTCCCACCCGTCGCCGGTTCTCCGTCCTCACCGCCCTGTGCGCCGCCGCCGTCCTGGCCGCGCCCAGCGCACCCGCCTCCGCCGCCAACCCGTACGAGCGGGGTCCCGCACCCACCAACGCGAGCATCGAGGCCTCCCGCGGCCCGTTCGCCATCGCCCAGGTCACGGTGGCCCGGTCGAGCGTGTCCACCTTCGGTGGCGGCACCATCTACTACCCGACCGACACCAGCGCGGGCACGTTCGGCGCCGTCGCCATCTCCCCCGGGTTCACCGCCTCGCAGTCGAGCATCGCGTGGCTCGGGCCGCGCCTGGCCTCACAGGGCTTCGTGGTGATCACCATCGACACCCGCAGCACCCTGGACCAGCCGGACAGCCGTGGCACGCAGCTGCTCGGAGCCCTCGACTACCTGACGAGGACCAGCTCGGTGCGCAGCCGCATCGACGCGACCCGGCTCGGCGTGATGGGCCACTCGATGGGTGGTGGCGGCAGCCTGGCCGCGGCCCGTACCCGCCCGGCACTGCAGGCGGCCGTCCCGCTGACCCCGTGGCACGGCACCAAGAGCTGGTCCACGGTCCGCGTCCCCACGATGATCATCGGCGCGGAGAACGACACGGTCGCCCCGGTCTCGTCGCACTCGGAGCCGTTCTACACGAGCCTGACCGTCGCGCCGGACAAGGCGTACCTGGAACTGAACAACGCCAGCCACTCGGCACCGACCTCGGGCGGCAACGTCACGGTCGCCAAGTACAGCCTGTCCTGGATCAAGCGGTTCATCGACAACGACACCCGCTACGACCAGTTCCTCTGCCCGGCACCGTCCGGTTCCGCCATCCAGGAGTACCGCGCCACCTGCCCGCACGCCTGATCCCCGGCAATCCCGGCCCGCGACGCACAGCGTTGCGGGCCGGACCTGCGCGAGGTACGGCCGGCGCGTTCGGGCTAGTCGGCGAGCCAGTGGTGCAGCCGGCCGCCGTACGGGGTGAACGCGAGCGCGAACAGCCCCACCCACACCACGATCAGCAGCAACGACCCGCCGATCCCCCGCCGGTCCCGTGCCTGGAACGCCACCACCAGCGACGACAGTCCGAGGAGTACACCGATGGTGGTGACCGGGACGACGAGCATGGCGGTGAGCCTGGCGATCGCCAGGACGAACGCGAACGGGTTCCAGATCGAGTCCCACCCGGCCGTCATCGAAACCTTCGGATCGTCGAGCCGCTCGAGGCGCGGGTCGAGCAGGGCGCCCCAGTCGCCGCTGCGGATCACCGCCAGCAGCAGCACCCCGAAACCGCCGAGCAGGTACATGCCGACCAGCGCCCACTGTGCCGCATACCGCAGACGGCCGCCGCCGGCACGCCGAGTCCCGATCATAGGCGGCAACCTATCCCATCGCGCCCGGCCCGGCGGGTCACCGGAACCCGCCGGTGCCCCGGGCGGTCACCAGGCCCGACTCGTAGGCGGTGATCACCAGCTGGGCGCGGTCGCGGGCGGCGAGCTTGTGCAGCAGACGTCCGATGTGGGTCTTCACGGTGCCGATGCCCAGGTGCAGGTGCTCCGCGATCTCGGAGTTGGAGAGGCCACCGGCGATCAGGGTGAGCACCTCACGTTCGCGTTCCGTGATCGTCTCGAGGCCGCGCGGCGTACCGGAGGAGGATTTGCCCGGTGTGGTGAAGGCGTCGATGAGCCGGCGGGTGACGCGGGGCGCGAGCAGTGCCTCGCCGGCGGCCACCAGCCGGACACCGTTGAGCAGCTCGGCGGCCGTGGCGTCCTTGACCAGGAAGCCGCTGGCACCGGCCCGGAGCGCGGCGAACACGTACTCGTCGAGGTCGAAGGTGGTGAGGATGAGCACCCGGACGAGCTCGGTCCCGGGCGAGGAACAGATCTGCCGGGTCGCCTCGATGCCGTCCATCTCCGGCATCCGGACGTCCATCAGGACCACGTCGGGTCGCAGCTGCCGGGCCAGGCGGACGGCCTCGGCCCCAGTACCGGCCTCACCGATCGGGGTGATGCCGGGCGTCGCGTCGAGCAGGGCCCGGAAACTCTCCCGCATGAGCGGATGATCGTCGGCCAGGACGACGCTGATGTCCGGTACCTCGGTCATGCGGGCTCCTCGGCGGTGTACGGAATCGCGGCGACCACCCGGAATCCGCCTTCCGGGCGGGTGTCCGCGGTCAGGCTGCCGCCGTACATGGTCACACGCTCGCGCATGCCGATCAGGCCCTGACCGCCCCCCGGCCGGCGGGACGACTGCCGGCCGCCCCGGCCGTCGTCGGTCACCTCGATGTGCACCATGCCGTCGGCGGCCCGCACCTGCACCCGGCATCGGCTCGCGTCCGCATGCTTGATCACGTTGGTGAGGGACTCCTGAACGATGCGGTAGACGGTGAGACCGACCGCGGGCGGCAGGTCCCCGGCACCACTGAGGTCCAGGTCGATGCCGGGGCCGGCCGGTCGCAGGCGTTCCACCAGCTCGGGCAGGTCGCCCACGCCGGGCGCGGGTGCGAGCTCGGCCGCCGGGTCGTCGTCCTCGCGCAGGATGTCGAGCAGCCGCCGGATCTCGGTCAGCGCCGACCGGCTGGTCCTCTCGATCGTCAGCAGGGCGGCCCTGGTCTCGGCCGGCCGCTCCTCGGCGATGTGGTTCGCCACGGTGGCCTTCACCGCGATCAGGCTGAGACTGTGGCCGACGATGTCGTGCAGCTCGCGGGCGATCCGCAGCCGTTCGTCGGCGACCGCGTCGCGGGCCAGCCTGCGGGCGGTGTCGGCCGCGAGGACGCGCCGCCACCGGATCAGCCGGCCGGTGGCCCACGCGACGGACAGCATGACGACGACCACGCCGGTCTCGACCTGCCACCACAGTGGCGCCTCACTGCCCGGCGCGGAGGCGGGCGTGACGCCGGTGCGCAGATAGAGCCCGGGAATGGTGACGGCCGGGGCGGCCAGAGCACCGGCCAGGGTCAGCACGGCACCGGTCCGGCCGGACGCGGCGGCCGCCGAGTACAGCGCGAGCGCGACCGGGATCCAGGTCAGGAAGATGACGCCGAACGCGGTGACGCCGGTGGCGGTGGCCGCCGCGGCGACCGTGGCCACGAAGGCGAATACCGGCAGCGGCCACCTGCGGCGGGCCGGCAGCGGTAGCCCCAGGGCCACCGCGACCAGCCACGCCACCACGGCCGGACCGGTCCATTCGGGGCCGGGGCCGTCCAGGGTCGCGAAGGCGATCTGCTGGGTGAGCACGGCGGAGACGGGAACGTCGATGAGCGCGCCGCGTATCCGCGATCGATCGGGCCGGGTCACCGGGACACGCTATCCGGACGGAACCGGACGGCACGTCTGACCCAGGTCATACATCGATTTCCGACCTCGGGCAGACTCCCCGCCCGGCCCGCGCCGACACCATGGAATCCATGATCGAGCTACGAGAGCTGACCAAACGGTACGGCGGCACCACGGCCGTCGACCGGTTGTCGTTCGAGGTCCGTCCCGGTGTGGTGACCGGCTTCCTCGGGCCCAACGGCGCCGGGAAGTCGACCACCATGCGGATGATGCTCGGCCTGCACCGCCCGACCTCGGGCGAGGCGCTGATCGGCGGACGCCGGTACGACCGGATCCGCCGCCCCCTGCACGAGGTCGGAGCGGTCCTCGACGCCGACGCCGCGCACCCCGGCCGCAGCGCCTTCACCCACCTCGCCTGCCTGGCCCGCAGCAACGGCATCGGCCGGGCCCGGGTGCACGGGGTCCTGGAGCAGGTCGGACTGTCCGGAGTGGCGCGCAAGCGGGTCGGCGGGTTCTCCCTCGGCATGCGGCAGCGGCTGGGCATCGCCGGCGCCCTGCTCGGCGATCCGGCGGTGGTGCTGCTCGACGAGCCGGTCAACGGCCTGGACGCGGCCGGTATCCGGTGGATCCGCTCGACGCTGCGCGCGCTGGCCGCGGAGGGCCGCACGGTGCTGCTTTCCAGCCACCTGATGAGCGAGATGGCGCTCACCGTGGACCGGGTGCTGATCATCGGCCGGGGACGGCTGCTCGAGGACACGTCGGTGGCCGAGATGCGCCATCGATTCGAGAGAGACGTTCTGGTACGCACACCGCGCCCCGCCGAACTCACCACGCTGCTGATCCGGCTCGGCGCCACGGTGACGGGCACCGGTGACGGCGACCTGATCGCGGCCGGAGTGGACGCGCCGGCCATCGGTGACGCCGCCGCGGCGGCCGGGATCCCGATCCACGGACTGACCCCGCGCAGCGCCACGCTCGAGGACGTCTACCTGCAGATGACCGAGGAGGCCGCCGAGTACCGGGCCGCCTCCGCCACCCCGGAGGAGAACCACCGATGACACTGCTGCAGACCCGCCCGGCCACCGAGGCCGCCGCGCCGTCGCACCCGTTCCGTGACGCGGTGGCCGCCGAGTGGATGAAGGTGCGCACCCTGCGCTCGACCTGGGCGTTCCTGGCCGGCGGCGTGATCGCCACCGCGCTGGGCGCGCTGATTCTGTTCTTCCTGGTGCAGTCCTACGACGCCGCGACCCCGGCCGAGCGGGCGAACTACGAGACGGCCGACCCGACCGTGGTGACCATGCCGTTCGTGATGTTCTTCGTCGGCGCGATCGGCGCGATGCTGATCACCAGCGAGTACACCACCCGCTCGATCGGCCCGGCTCTGCTGGCCGTACCGCAGCGGTATCTGCTGTTCGGTGCCAAGGCGACCGTGGCCGGGCTCACCGGACTGGTCTGCGGTGCGGTGTTCGCGCTGCTGGCCTTCGCCGACGCGCG
The DNA here is from genome assembly GCF_040639655.1 of Actinoplanes sp. NPDC023801. Lineage (NCBI taxonomy): Bacteria > Bacillati > Actinomycetota > Actinomycetes > Micromonosporales > Micromonosporaceae > Actinoplanes > Actinoplanes sp. NPDC023801. The sequence goes on from NZ_JBFAAI010000002.1 coordinate 44,683, forward strand.
GCTGCTGCTCGGCAACCGCCCGCAGCCGATCAACCCGTGGCCGCAGTGGACCGACGCCGTCCCGACGGTGCTCTGCGCGACCCTCGTCGTGATGGTCACCTGCATGGTCGCGATGGGCATCGGCGCGGTCGTCCGGTCCACCGCGGCGGCACTGACCACGCTCGGCGGGCTCGTGCTGGTGGCCCCGATCTTCGCGCACTTCCTGCCGACGGTCTGGCAGTTGCGGCTCGCCTCGGTGCTGCTGCCCAACCTGACGCCGCAGCTGGCCGGCAGCAATCACCCCTACCTGCTCTCGCAGGGCGGCGCGGCGGCGGTGACGGCCGGGTACGTGCTGCTCGCCCTCGCCGCCGGCGCGATCAGTTCCCGCCGCCGCGACTCCTGACCCCCTCGACCCGACACCCGCTCGACCCGATCCGCACCGCTCGGCCCGACACCCGCTCGGCCTGACACCCACCGCTCTACCCGATGCAAGGAGAGTTCCGATGATTTTCGCCGCCGACCTTCTGCCCACGCTCGCCGGTATCGCGTTCTGGACGGCGATCCTGGCCGCCGGCCTCGCCCTGTTCGTCGTCACGCTCGTCAGCGTCGTCCGTGCGCCTCTGGACCGGCGATCACGTACCCGCTGGATTCTTCTCGTGGTCCTCGTCCCGGGCGTCGGCATCATCCTGTGGTTCACGATCGGCCGCAAGCAGCACTCCGCCCGATGAGGGGTGACGGTGCCGGCCCAGCAGTTCACCCGCGCGGGTGAGTCGGAGCGGGTGAGTCAGAACAGCGTCATCTCGGCCGGTGCCGGCGGCTCGGGCGGCACCGGCAGCGGCTCGAGATCCGGCACCAGGACCCGCACCTCGTCGTGGAAGCGGCGGCACAGCTCGGGGGCGTCGGCGTTGTCGGGCGTGTGCACGAAGAACGTCGGCGACCGGCCCTCCCGCAGCCAGCCGGCCACGATCGGCACCCACCGGCGCCACCCGCCGACGGTCCGGTCGGTGGCGTCGCGGCCCAGGTAGCGGACGATCGGCCGGTCGGTGAGGGCCTCGGTACGCAGCGGCATCCGAGGCTTCTTGAGCCAGGCGTCGCGTTCGGCGTCGCTGGTCGGAGGCGTACGGAAGAACTCGGTGGTGTCGAACGGGACCCACTCGGCGCCGGTCTCGGCGAGCAGGTCCTCGAGACGGCGCGGGTCGCTGAAGAAGGCGGGATCGCGCACCTCCACGGCGTACCGGAAAGAATCGGGCAGGCTCCGCAGCAACCGGGAGAGCGCCGGCAGGTCACCGGGTCCGAAGGATCCCGGAAGCTGGGCCCAGAGGGCGTGGACGCGGTCGCCGAGTGGCTCGATCACCCGCAGGAAGTCCGACAGGCCGGAGATGTCACCCAAGCCGCCACCGTGGGTGATTTCGCGCGGCAGCTTCAGGACGAACCGGAAGTCCGCGGGGGTCTGTGACGCCCAGCCGGTCACGGTCGCGCAAGTGGGCGTCGCGTAGAACGTCGTGTTGCCCTCGACCGCGTTGCACCACCCGGCGTACGACCGGAGACGATCAGCGCCGGACGACGGGATGAACCGGCCCTGCCAGGATTTGAGGCTCCACATCGCGCAGCCGACGTGGAGCCTCGGCCCGCCGGGCCTCATCCGGCCCACCGGTCCTCGTGGACGACCTCGGCGACCGGCCGCCGCTGCCGCCAGCCGTGTCGTTCCAGGTCCGGGACGTCTTCGAGATGGCTGACCGGGCCGATGCAGAGCCAGGCGACCGGCCGGATCCCGGCCGGGATGCCGAGCAGGTCACGCAGGAACGCCTCGCGGTAGAACGAGACCCAGCCGACGCCGAGGCCTTCGGCGGTCGCGGCCAGCCACAGGTTCTGGATGGCGAGGCAGACCGAGTAGAGACCGGCGTCGGCGATGGCGTGCCGGCCGAGGATCGCGGGTCCGCCGCGCTCCGGGTCGTAGGTGACCACGACCGACAGTCCCGCCTCCAGCACCCCGTCGATCTTGATACGGGTGAACCTCTCGGCGGCCTCCCCGGTCAGCGTCGCGGCGAAGACGTCCCGCTCGGTGCGGACGTGCTGGTGGAAGGCCTTGCGCACCGCGTCGGAGCGGATCAGGACGAAATCCCACGGCTGGGAGAGGCCGACACTGGGGGCGGCGTGCGCGGCGCCGAGGATCCGGTCGAGGACATCGCGCTCGACGGGCGCCCCGGTGAACTCCGCACGGACGTCGCGGCGGCGGTGGATGACGTCGTAGAGCCCGTGAATCACCGGCCGGACGGTACCAGCCCGGCCACCGCCCGCCACCGTCCGGTCACCGCGGGCCGACCTCGGTCCCCGCCGGACAGCCCGATCAGCGCGGGCCGCCCCTTTCCGCGCCTGGGCCGCCCCGATCAGCGCCGGACTGTGCCCGTGGACGCTCGTGCCACCAGCGCCGGCACGAAGGTGGCCTGCTCGTGGACGTGGCCGGGGTTGGTGGCCTCGTCGAGGACGAGACGCGCCGCCGTACGCCCCAGCTCCTGCCGTGGCTGGCGGACCGAGGTCAGCGGCACGGCAGCGGCCGCCGCGAAGTCGATGTCGTCGAACCCGACGATCGCCAGGTCGTCGGGAACCCGCAGCCCGGCGGTGACGGCATGCTGCAGCAACCCGAGCGCCAGCAGGTCGTTGGCGCAGAACGCCGCGGTCGGCCGCCGCCGCGACGGCAGCCCGGCCAGCCGTTCACCGGCCGAGCGGCCCTCGTTGACGGTGAGCGCCTCGGTCGGCAGGTGGATCAGGTCCTCCTCGGGCATGCCGAACTCGGCCCAGACCGCACGCGCACCCTCCAGCCGCTCCCGGACCTGGCCGATGCTGGCCGGCCCGCCGACGAACGCGACGCGCCGGTGTCCGCGATCGATCAGATGCTCGACGGCGATGCGCCCGCCGAGCACGTCGTCGACGGCGACCGAGCAGTGCCCCCCGGCCCGGCTGAACCGGTCGACCATGACGAACGGAAGGCCGCGCTGCGCGAGATCGGCGAGGTGCGGGGCGTCCGGGTCGACCGGGGTGATCAGGATGCCCTGGACGCGCTGCTGCAGGAGACGGTCGAGGTGCTTGGCCTCCCGCTCCGAGCGGCCGCTGCTGTTGCAGACGAACAGCGACAGGTCGGCGTCCTCGGCGGCGGTCTCGATGCCCTCGGCGACGTCGTGGAAGAACGGGTTGCCGCCGTCGAGCATCACGTAGGCGAGTGCCCGGCTGGTGCCGGCACGCAGCTGGCGGGCCGACTCGTTGCGCACGAAACCGAGTTCGGCCATCGCCCGCTCGACCCGTTCCCGGGTGGCGGAGCTGACCACGGCGGGCCGGTTGAGCACGTTGGAGACGGTTCCGAGGGAGACTCCGGCCGCCGCGGCGACGTCTTTCACCGACGGGGCTCGACCATTGCGTGGCTGCTGTGTCAACCTGGGCCTTCCTAACCGAGGCGGGGCGGGCGACCTGATGGTAAGCAGGATCGTTGAAACATTTCAATCCCACCCGGGAGGCACGCGGGTGCACCAGCGCGCACACCATGGTCCCCTATGACCCCACCGCCGCCGATCGCGGCCCGACCGGCCACCCTGCCGAGCCCGCGACGCCGGGCCGGCGACTGGGCCGAGGTGAGCCCGGAAGGCCTGGATCCGGGCGCGTCGGAGACTTGCGGCGCGGCCGGCCGGAGACCTGCGGCGCCCGCCGGGAACCTCGGCGCGGCCGGCGCGGTCCGGCATGATCCGGGGCGGCCGGCGCCTGCCGCACACTGGAATCATGCGCGACCATCTGCTGCGTCCCGCCACCGCGGCCGACCTCGAGGCGATCATGGATGTGCAGCAGGAGGGATCGGTCCTCGCGCTGTCCGGCATCTTCCCGCAGGACGAATACCCGTTTCCGCGGGCCGAGCTCACCGCCCGATGGGCGCGCGAGATCAACGATCCGGCGATGCGGGTGCTGGTGATCCTGCAGGACGGCGCGGTGGCCGGGTTCGCCGCCATCACCCACGATCAACTTCTCCATTTCGGTACGGCCCCGCGCACCTGGGGCACCGGCCTCGCCACGACCGCGCACGACGAGATCATCGGCCTGCTGGACCCGGCCGCCCACCTGTGGGTGCTGGCCGGCAACCAGCGGGCGCGCCGCTTCTACGAGAAGGTGGGCTGGAAACCGACCGGCCGCTCGGTGCCCGACGACTTCCCGCCGCACCCGGAACTCATGGAGTACCAGCGATCCGGGTGATCGCATCAAGGCGGTCGCCACTCGCGCACGACGCCACGTACACGACATCCGGCCGGCCACGCTCCCCCGGGATCCGGACCGTATGCACCGGGCCCACCACCCTCGTCAAGGTCGCCTCGAAGCCCGGCTCCGCCAATGCGCTCCACACCGCGAGAACCCCGCCGGGCCTCAGGTGCTCCCGGAGCATCGCCAGCCCCGACCGCCGGTACAGGCCGGTGTTGTGGTCGAAGACCGTCCAGCTCGGCCCGTTGTCGACGTCCAGGCAGATCGCGTCGAACCGGTCGCTGGTACCGGTGCACCAGACGGCCAGATCACCCGTCACCACCCGTACCCGCGGATCGTCGAGGGCGCCCTCACTGAACCGGCGCAGCACCCCGTGATGCCACGCCACCACGGCCGGCTCGACCTCCACGACGATGATCTCCGAAGCATCCGTACGAACCGCCTCGGCCAGCGAGAACCCCACTCCCAGCCCACCGATCAGCAGCCTCGGCCGTGGGCCCGTCGCGGCCAGGGCGGCACGCACCAGCACCCGTTCCGACCGGCCCGACCGGGTGTCCATCAGGAAGACGCCGTTGCTGATCAGCTCGAAGTGCCCACCCCGGCTCCGCAGGACCAGCTCCCCCCGACCGGTGAAGACCCGTTCCTCCATGGGCGGAAAGCCTACGCAACAGATGGACCGACGTCGATGAGCTACGGTGACTCATCGTGAGCTCCGACGGCGGTATGACGGTTCCCGATCACTGCGTACAGGCTCTCGAACGGGCCCGGCGGCACAGCGTCGACACCGCCGGAGCCCTGGCCGCCGCACACACCCGAGACGGCGGCGCCGACCTGTACCTGCTGATCTATCCCGACCGCCTGGAGCTCGCCAGCACCGGCGGTCTGCTGCGCACCGGCGCCGGCCGGGAAACCGTCCCGCTCACCGCCGTCGACCGGGTGACCGCGCGTGATCGCCTGTTCCGGTCCTCGGTCGACATCGACACCGCCGGGCACACCCTGTCCTTCAGTGCCGGCCGCGACACCGCCGCGTACCTGGCCCAACTCATCCGGCAGCGGATGACCACCCGCCCGGACAACACCGCCCTGCTGCACCACCTCGCGGAACTCCACGCCGCCGGAGTCCTCGACGACGACGAGTACGCCGCGAAACGGGCCGCCCTGCTCGAGTGAGGACACCCACCGCCGGCGCCGTACTGCTCCCTCGGGGCTCCTCCATCGGGGCAGTGCGTCAGGCGTTGCGCAGAGCCGCGATCAGCGTCTCCGGCGGGGTACTGCCGGGCCGATCACTGACCTGGCCGTCGCCGATCTCGACGACCCGCCAGCGGCCGTCCTCGTGCCGGGCCAGGTCGATGGCCGCGAACGGCAGATCCAGCGAGCCGAACCCGGCGACCGTCACGTCAGCCGGACGCAGATCAGCCGGCGGCACCGCGTCCGGCGTGTCCGGGTGGGCGGTGACCAGACGGCACGAACCCCCGATCCACCAGGTACGCACCTCCGCACCGGTGAACCGCTCGAACCGGCGCAACACGAAGCCCCCGGTGAAGCCGTCGCCCCGCAACTCCCGGAAGCGGCTCGCGACTGCCCACGCGGCTGCCGCGTCGGCGACGTCCGGGATGAACGCCGCCTCGTGCCAGTAGTGCTTCATCGACTTGGTGTAGTCACGCAGCACCGCCGGGCCGGCCACCAGCCGTTCCCGGACCCGGTCGAACCCGGCCCGGTCGTCGCCCTCCGTCCAGACCGTCTCCGGGGTGTCGCCGGCGATCGCCGCGTACCAGCCCGGCAGTTCGTGCGTCCGCCGGTACTGCTCCGGGCCGGTCCGCAACGTCACGCCCCGGGCGGCCAGGGCCCCGGCCAGCACGGCATAGCGGTCACTGCCCAGCATCCAGCCCCGATAGACGGCGTCCGCCCCGGCAGGGACCCGAGCGACCGCCGCATCGGCGTCGCCGCCACCGGCAAGGGCGTCGTGGTCCACGAGCGCGACCGTCACACCGGCGTCGCGAGCGGCGCGGGCCTCCTCGGCGAAGTGTTCGTCCGGGCGGCGGGGGCGGAGTACGTCGGAGGGCACCAGCAACATCACGCCGGAGATGATCCTCTCCCCCCGCCCGGCGCGTGGGGGCGGGGACTGCAGCGGCCGTCTCCCGGTACGTGCCTACTCGGAGGCGACCCGCTCGAGACGCCTGACGTTCAGGCTGGTGGCGGCGACGGTCCGAACCGGGGCGGGACGTGCCAGCGGCGCCAGGGCGGCCACCACGATCAGGGCACCCAGCGGAAGGTAGCCGACCTCGACGATGATCGCCGCGATGCCGGCCCCGAACAGCAACGGGCTCCACGCCGGGGTGCGCCGGGCCGCCACGAGCAGACCGAGCAGCGTCAGCATGCCGAGCGCGAAGAGCAGCAGACCGGCGATACGGACCGGGGTCGCATCCGGGAAGGCGCCGGTCAGATCGCCGGCGATCGCCCAGAGGAAGCATCCCGTGCCGGCGAGGGTCACCGTCGCGGCGACCGCGGCCACCGTCCGGGCATCGGGCGGGACCAGCGGGCAGACCGCCGCGGCGAGCACTCCGAACAGCACCATGGCGGCGAGGAAGGCCAGGTAGGACAGGTTCTGAGCAAGACCGGGGCCGTACGTTCCATCGAGGCCGTCGATCAGGTGCAGCAGACCGTACGCCAGCAGGAGAAGCGGCGCGTCCAAGGCGAGGTGACGGACGGTGGCGCTGTTCGGTGGCATGGCCTGACCGTATGGCCGTGCGGCAAATCATCGGTTCCGGCGCATTCCCTGCTTCTACCCCGATTCCGCCCCCGAGGAGCCCCCACACCACCCCTAAGGCATCCTAGGAACCCATCCCGAAAGCCGACGCCCATCCGGCACGTCAGATGGGAACGCCGACCCCTCTCCGGCACGTCAAGAGCCGCGGGTCGCCACGCGGACGGCTCGGCCCGGCAGATGACTGGTGGATTGGACCGTGGAGCACCACGTGGGGGCAGCGTGGTGACCTGCGGTTCGGGGCGTCGCGCACAGTTGAATGGCGAAACTCCACAGGGACAAGGATGCGGACGGCGTGTGGGTGTCGGGAATTGCGGCATCCGGCTGGAATCGTCGTGTCAGTCGGACGCGGCGGGAAGACTGGGGCGATCAGAGGCGGAACCGGGTCGGTGGGGACGCCGAATGACATCTCCTATTCGGCAGATAGGAATGATATGCTCGGCGCTCCGGTGGGCGGGTGAGGGAAAATGAGGCGGGCGTGGACATCCTGAGCGAGCAGGCGGCCGAGGAGTTCATCGCGGCGCGGGCGTTCTCGCCGAGCTTGCCGGGTTTCGTGGGCATAGCCGTGGATCTGCTGGTCGATCCGGCGTGCGCACCCTCCGGACGGCGACCGCTCCGGCACGGGTTCCTCGACACCCGGTCACCCCGCGTTCTGGCGGTCAGCGGGCCACCCTCCCCCGGGCTCGAGGTGGGGCTGCTCCGGATGAGCCACGACCTGGCCGCCTCGGAGCGCATCGTCGATCAGCATCGGCTCACCGTGTTGCCGCAGGCCGCCGGCACGGTTCACCCGGAGGGGCCGGCACATGCGCTCGGTACGGCCACGGCCGGCATCCGGGTCGGACTGGAGGCGGGTCTGGACGAGGGCGGGCCGCTTGGGCTTCGCCGCCGGTGGGAGCTGGCGCACACGCTGGCTCCGGTCCTGGCGGCCGCGTTCGCGAACTCGCCGCTGCGGCACGGACGGCCGACCGGTTGGCGCAGTGTTCGCCAGGCTCTGCGCCGCGATCTTCCGGTGCGGCCGGGACCGGGCGGGCCGGGCGATGCCGGCGAGGGAGCGGGCACAATCCGAGAAGACGCGGAGCCCCGGAAGATCCGGGACGACCTGAAGCAGCGGGAGGTCCGGGAAGGCGTGGATCCTCGGGAGGCCTGGGCGGCGTACGTCATGGACACCGCCGGAAGCACCGGGACCACGCCGCGGCAGGTGCTACGTCACGGCGGCCGGTTGACGAGCGGCGACCTGGAACGGCACATGGCCGCTCTGCGCCCGCCCGTGGCTGCCCGCGGGCACCTCGAGCTCGACGTGGCCGACCGGCAGCCGGGTAGCGGCTGGCGAATCCCGGCGGCCGTCATCGCGGTGCTGCTGGACGATGCGCGCGCTGCCGAGGAGGCCGCTGCCGCTACCGCGGGCCTGGCCGCCGAGCCGGCCCTGTGGGAGCGTGCGGCTCGGGACGCGCTGACCGATCCGGTACTGGCCGCGGCCGCGCGGGACTGTTTCATGGCGGCCTACGCGGCCCTCGCCCGCCAGGGCGTCTCCCGCGAGTTGCGCGATGCGGTGGCCGAGTTCACCGAGCGGTACGTCCATCGCAACCGCTGCCCCGCCGACGACGTCCTGGACAGTGTCACGGCCCGCCCCTGACAGGAGATGGGCCGCAAGCGGAGACACGTCAGAGACGGGCCACGAGCGGAGACGACAGGCCGCGAGCGGAAGGCACGCCCAGGACGGACCGCGGTAGAGGCAGGCCGGAGACGGGCCGCGAGCGGCACCGGTCAGACGGCTGCGGCGAGGTCCTGATCGGGGACGGCGCTGACGGTCCGGCCGGCTTCGGCACTGACGGTCCGGCCGCCTTCGGAGGCGACGGTCCGGCGGGCTTCGGAGGCGAAGTGCTCGGCCACCTCGATGGCGGCCAGCACGGTCGTGTGCCGTTCCCCGGGGTGGACGCGGCGCGTGGCGGCGAGGTGCCCGCGGAGGTGGAGCATCCTGTCGATGCAGTCGTCGAAGAGTGTCAGCACCTCGTCGTGCACGGGGAACTCCTCTCGCCAGCGGCTGGACACGGCGGGCCGTGTGCCGCGCACCGAGCGAGATTGATCGTAGTTCCGGGACGTCACCCGGACATGGGTTCCGGTGACTCGTCGCCTGGATTCCGTTTACGGACGGTTATTCGGGGCAGCACAGCAGCCGCTGATCAGGTGTTTCAACTTTTCGGTTGACAGCACCGTACCGCAGAATCTAGGTTGGCTTTCAACCAAGAAGTTGAAATGAGGGGCTGATGTCGGCGGACACGATGGCACGGGTCTTCGGCGCTCTCGCCGACCCGACGCGCCTCGACATGGTGGCGCGGCTGGCCGGCGGCGACGCGACGGTCAACCAGCTGGCCGAGCCGTATCGGATATCGCTGCAGGCGGTCTACAAGCACCTGCGCGTCCTCGAGGACGCCGGCCTGGTGAGCCGCCCGCCCGGACCCCAGCCCCGCGTGGTGCGCCTGGAGACGGAGGTGTTCGACCGGATGGACGAGTGGATCGAGCGTTACCGACGGCGGGCCGAGGAGCGTTACACCCGGCTCGACGCGGTACTGGCCGCGATGGACAAGACCGACAAGACCTTTGATGTACGCGACAAAGCGAACGAAGGAGAGCAGAAGTGACCGGGACCCTGGACACCAAGAACGCCGAGACCACCATCGAGGCCGACCCGAAGCTGCCGATCATCAGGCTGACCCGTGACTTCGCGGCCACCCCGGAGCAGCTGTTCCGGGCACACACCGATCCTGAGGTGTTCGCACTCTGGGTCGGGCCGGACTCGCTCACCACCAGGATCGACCACTGGGACGCACGGACCGGTGGCAGCTGGCGTTACATCGCCGGCCGGGGCGACGAGGAGTATGCGTTCCGCGGCACGTTCCACGAGGTCGGCCCGGACCGGATCGTGCAGACGTTCACGTTCGAGGGCCAGCCGGAGGGCGTCGCCCTGGAGACGCTGCGGTTCGAGGACCTGGGTGACGGCCGCACCCGGCTGCACGCTCAGTCGCTGGTGGACAGCTTCGAGGGCAGGGACGCCTGGCTGCAGAGCGGCATGGAGGTCGGTGTCAACGAGGGGTACGCCAAGCTGGAGCGGCTGGCCGCCGAGGGCCGCATCTGAGCGGCCGCGTCCTCGGCCTCGTGACGCGCCAGCACGGCACGCACGTCGAGCAGCTGGTCGGCCCGCTCCCGGGCGAACCTGTCCCGCTCCCAGCCGGGCACGGCACGCAGCGTGGCGAGTTCCTCGTCGATGGCGGCGACCGTGGTGCGCAGCGGGTTGGGCGCGGGGTCGACGCGCTCGCCGAACCAGGCACCGATCCACTTGAACATGCGAGTCCCCCGATACGAGCTCTCCACAGCGGAGGAGACCATATCGGAGATCATCGTCACAGTGAACAGCGGGACGCGGGTGCGCCGGCGGAACCGGCGCACCCCGTACCGATTAGTGGGTTTTTGCGGTGAACAGCTGGTCGAAGACCGCGACCCGATCGAAGGTCATGGCATGTTCCCGTGCCCGGATCTCCAGGTCCGTGCGCTCCTCCGCGGACATGTCCAGGACCACGCGGTCGACCGCGTCCGCGATGGCGGCGATGTCGCCGGCCTCCACGATCACCGCGGCGTCGCCGACCGCCTCCAGAACGCCACCGGTCGTGGTCGTGATGATCGGCCCGCCGCCGGCCAGGCCCTTCTCGGCCAGGGCGATGCCGAACGTCTCGACGAAGTCCGGCTCCGGCTTGGTGGGCAGCACGTACGCCGCGCACCCGGCCATCAGCAGCGGTTTCTCGTCGTCGTCCACGTCGGTCAGGAAGATGATCCGGTCGTCCTCCTTGGCCATTGCCCGCACGTGCTCGAGCGCCGGTCCGGTGCCGGCGACGACGAGCTTCACGTCGTCGCGGCAGCGCATCTGGCCGTACGCGATGACCAGGTCGTAGATGCCCTTGGCCCGGGCCACCCGGGACAGGAAGAGAACGTACTGGTCCCGCTTCAGACCGCGGCGTTCCAGGGCCTCGTCGACCGCCGCCGGGTCGAGGCCGGCGAACGCCGAGGAGTCGATCGGCGGATAACTGACGGTGACCCGCTCCCGGCACTGCGCCGCGAAGGTGGTGCCGCAGTGCGCGTCCACCTCCTCGGCCGAGGCGATGATCTCGTCACGGGTGTACTCGGAGACCGCCACCACCTCGTCGCTCGCGAGGAACGTGGTGAGCAGGACGGTGGCCGCGCCGAAGCGGCCCTCGCGCAGGCAGGAACGGATGACGTTGGTGACGTCCGAGCCGACCGCCTTGGCGATGGTCCGCACGTCGGGAGCGAAGCCGGCGGCACGGGCCGCGGTCACCGCGTCGTTGATCACCTGGGTGTGCGGCACCAGGTACATCGACAGGCAGACGGTCGGAACCGGTTCGGAGAGCAGCTCGACGAGCCGGCCGGTGAGCCCGGCCAGATGCCGGCCGTCCGGGACGCGATAGTCACCGACCGCCTCGGGGCGCTCCACGGTGATGCCGGGGCTGTACGGCAGGAGCCGGTCGAGCGGCTTGAGGGGCAGTCCGGCCGACTGGAGGGCGGGGATCGGCCAGGTGAGCAACCGTACGTCGTCGAAGCCCCGGGTGAGAGCCACCTCGGCGAGGTTGCGGGCCTCGCCGGAGTGGCCGCAGATGACCGGATCGGCGCGTACCGCGATGACGAGGCGGCGGGTCGGTCGGCTCATCGTTGTTCCTTAGGGTGGGAATCTGAGAGGGATGGCGGCCGGATCCCGTGTCCCCAGGTGGAGGGTTCGGGGCCCAGCCGCAGGTGCAGCCGCCCGCCTTGATGGACGTCGGCCGCGTTCAGGTGGGTGGCGTGCAGGGGCCTTCCGTTGAGGGTCGCGGATTGCACGTACTGGGGTGGTGGATCACGGTCGATCCCGTCGACACCGATCGGCGTCTCCCGGTGTCCCGACGTCTCGACGACGAACTCGCCGCCCTCGACCTGAATCGCGGCGCGGGCGAAGGCGGGTGCGTTGACCAGGAACAGGTTCTGCCCGGCGACCGGGAACAGACCCAGCGACGCCCAGACGTACCAGGCACTCAGTCCACCGGAGTCGTCGTTGCCCGGCAGGCCGCCCGGCCCGGTGCCGAACTGCCACGTCAGCGCCGAGCTGACCACCTCGGCGGTGCGGTCCGGCCGGCCCGAGTAGTGGTAGGCCCAGGGAGCCTCCATGTCCGGCTCGTTGTTGAGGCCCTCGAAACGGTTCAGCGCGTAGCCGGCGGCCATCTCGGCGGGGTCGGGGCAGCGGCCGGGCTGCTTCACCGGGGCCGCGCCGTAGCCGAAGAACCGGTCCAGCATGAAACTGAACGCCCCGTCGCCGCCGGCCAGCGCGATCCGGCCGGCCATGTCGTGCATCAGGCGGAACGAGTAGTTCCACTTGCCGCCCTCGTAGAACTCCGAGTCGCGCAGCAGGCCGGTCTTCGGGTCGAAGGCGTTGACCCAGTCGCGGCTGCGCCGTTCCAGGTCGGCGGCGAGACGGTGGTCGTTGAGGGCGCGGGCCACCTTGGCGGTGCAGTGGTGGGCGTACGAGAGATCGAGGGTGTGCGTGATCGGGTGCACCACCCCGTGCTCCCAGAAGTCCTCGCCGTACATCCGGCGTAGGTCGTCGACCATGTGCACGAGCGCCCAGCTCCAGTCGATACCTGGTCGTTTCAGGGCGTGCACGTCGGCCAGCGCGGTGTGGGCGAGCGCGCTGGCCTGCCGGAAGAACCGGTCGGCGCCGCGGGCCATCCGGTAGCCGATCGGGAAGTTGCCCTCCTCCTCGCAGACCCGGATCAGGGACTCCAGCATGTCGCCGTACCGGTCCGGGGCGATCGCCGACAGCAGCGGCATCTGGGTCTTGTAGATGTCCCACATGGTGCAGATGTCGAAGGCGTACGGGCCGGGATCGGGCCAGCTGGGGCTCTCGTCGGCGGCGATGCACGGCTTGACCAGCGAGTGGTACAGCGCGGTCGCCATCACGGTCCGCCGGGCCTGGGTGCCACCGTCGACCTGGATCCGGCCGAGGTGGTCGCGCCAGCTCGACCGGGTCCGCGCCCGGACCGTCTCGAACGCAGCGACGCCGGTGCCGCACTCGCGTTCCAGGTTCTGCCGGGCCTGGTCGCAGCCGCGCAACGAGAAGCCCATCCGGACCTCGATGGTCTGCCCGGCGCGGGCCGCTCCCATGAACAGCATCCCGAACGGGCGCAGCGTGGTGTGCCGGATGCTGTCGAAGTCGAGGCGGGTGCCGCCCGGGATGAGCCGCCGGTCGTACCAGAGCATCTGCCGCCAGCCGGGGCTCTCCACCTCGATGTACACCGAGAGCGGGATACCCTCCATCACCACGGTGCCCTGGGCGCGGCCGTGACCCATGCTCTCGGCCTGCGCGCGCAGCGGGATGGTCCGGCCCAGGTCGATGCCGAGCCCCCCGCAGGACAGGTCGATGACGACCCGGGCGCTGTGGTGGTCGGGGAACGTGTAGCGGTGGACCGCGACCTTCTCCCCCACCGTTATCTCGCAGCGCACCCCGGTGTCGAGGTTGGCCGCGTAGTAGCCGGCCTCGGCCCGCTCGTCCTCCAGCGGCCACGACTGACCGAGGTCGTCGAGGGGCTGCACCATCGGGGTGACCCGCACGTAGTTGTAGTACTTGCGGATCGCGCCGGTGCCGGACTGCTGGAAATGGGTGAAGCCGGAGGCCTGGTGCCGTTCGAACATCTCCTCCGGCACGCCCTCGGTGTTCTTGGCGTACCGGCCGTATCCCGTCGGGTACGCCCCCGAGTAGGCGCACGCGGAGACCATGCCGAGGGGGGAGGTGGCGCCCGGGTGGGTGTTACCCACCTGCGGTTTCGGCCACCACCAGGTAGCGGCGAGACCGTGTGCCCGGGGCAGATCGGTGGCCGCCGTACCGATGAAGGGATCAACGTTGTCGAGGATGGCCGGACTCTAACCGGCCACGGATGCCCCGATGGTTTCGCGCAGGTGAACTCCCTCGAAGCAGGCTTTGAGCATCCGGTCGAAGTCGGCGGCCGTGGCTCAGGTGCGATCAGTCCCGGATTCCGTTGCCAGCACGGCGGCCAGCGCGGTCACCACCCGGTCCACGTCGGTTCCGGTGCTGCCCAGGCCGAAGCTGATGCGCAGCAGGCCGGGCACGCCGTCACCGCAGGCGCCGGTCCGGCCGGCCCCGGACAGCCGGCGGACCAGCGGATGGGCGCAGAACTGCCCGGCCCGGACGCCGATGCCGTGCTCCCGCCCCAGCCGGCGGGCCACCTCGGCCGGGTCGTGCCCCGGCAGGGCCAGCGACACGATGCCGACCCGCGGGTGGTCCGGGCCGAACAGGCTGACCTCGGTCGCGCCGGGCACCCGGGTCAGACCCGCACGGAGCCGGGCCAGCAGCTTCTGCTCGTGGACGCGCACCTCGTGCCGGCCGGCCGTGGTGAGGGCCTCGCAGACGGCGGCCAGCGCCACGGCGCCGAGCAGGTTGGGGGTACCGCCCTCGTGCCGGGCCGCCCCCGTCGCCCAGGTCAGATCACCGGGCCGGTCACCGACGGCAGCGCTGGCACCGCCACCGGCCAGGTACGGGTCGGCCGCGTCCAGCCAGTCGGATCGGCCGGCGAGCACTCCGGCGCCGAACGGGGCGTACAGCTTGTGACCGGAGAAGGCCAGATAGTCGGCGTCCAGGTCGTCGAGGTCGACGGGCACGTGCGGGGCCAGCTGGGCGGCATCGACGATCACGCGGGCGCCGTACGAGTGGGCCACGCCGGCGAGTTCCCGGACCGGCCACAGCTCGCCGGTCACGTTGCTCGCCCCGGTGACCGTCAGCACGGCCGGGCCGGTCAGACCGTCGAGCGCCGACTTGAGCGCGCTGACCGCCTCGTCCGGTGAGGCCGGGGCGGGCAGGCGCAGCGGGTTCGGCCAGGGCAGCAGGTTGGCGTGGTGCTCGCCGTCGAAGTGCACCGTCGTGGTGCCCGGCGGAAGGGCGCGGGCCAGCAGGTTCAGCGCGTCAGTGGTGTTCCGGGTGAAGATCACCGTGTCGCCGGGGCGGGCTCCGGTGAACTCGGCGACCACGTCGCGCGCGAGTTCGTACGCGACGGTGGACGCCTGTGACCGCACCCCGGTGCCCCGGTGCACGCTGCCGTACCGCGGCAGCAGATCCGCGACGGCGTCGGCGGCCGCCCGCACGCAGGGGGCCGAGGCCGCGTAGTCGAGGTGCACGAAGTCGCTGCCGTCACCGATGACATCGAGAGGGGAAAAGGACATGACCGCGCCTCCACGGGTTCGCCGTTTGCCGGTGTCGGGCGACACCGGCCCGGTCCTCACCCGGGGCACCCCGTCGCGAACGGAAGGGTTGCCGGCCAGCAAGCCGGGGCTTCGCGCTGGCACTCATGACCTGCCGTCGAAATTAGCAGAAGTCACAGCGCACGGCCATATCCCATGCCGCAAGTAGAGATTAGGGTCATGCTCCATGACGACCTCGTTCCAGGAGCAGTGGGACCAATGGCACGCCGGCCACGAGCAACGGCGCGCCGACCCGCACGGCTTCCTCTCCATCACCGGCCTGCACTGGCTCACCGAGGAGCCGCGGAGCTTCCCGGACGCGCCGGGTGAGTGGAGCACCAGCCCGGCCGGCGTGACCGTGGCGCTCGGCGGCGGCGAGTCGATCGTCGTGGACGGCGCCACCGTCACCGGCACGCACACGTTCGAGCCGCTTGCCGAGCGCGCCGACCGCACCGTGGAACACGGCGACATCCGCATCGAGATCGCCCGCCGTGGCGGGTACGACGTGGTGCGGCCACGGAACCCGGCGAACCCGGTGCTGACCGGTTACCCCGGCACACCCGCCTACCCCGCCGACGAGAAGTGGGTGGTGGCCGGGCGTTACCTGCCGTTCGACGAGCCGGAGCCGATCACCGTGGGTTCGGTCGCCGAGGGCATCGAGCACGTCTACGAGTCACCGGGCCGGGTCGAGTTCGGGATCGGCGGGAAGACGTTCTCGCTCACCGTGTTCAACGGTGCGGCGCCGGGGTCGCTGTTCGTGCTGTTCACCGACGCGACGTCCGGGCTGACCACCTACGCCGCGAACCGGAGCCTGTTCATCGCCCCGCCCGCCGCGGACGGTGCCGTCGAGCTGGACTTCAACCGGGCCACGAACCTGCCGTGCGCCTACACCGAGTTCGCCACCTGCCCGCTGCCGCCGGCCGGCAACAGGCTCGCCGTCGCGATCGAGGCGGGTGAACGGATCCCGCGGTAGGTTCGGCCGATGGAGCAGCTTGCCGAGCTGATCGGGATCCGCTCGACCGCCGATCGCCCGGACGACCTGCGGCGCGCGCTGGAACTGGTGCTCGCCGTCGCCGGCCCCGGCTTCCGGATACGCCGGTTCGAGTCCGGTGGCAAGCCGAGCGCGCTCGTCACCCGCGACGGCCTGCCACCGCGGGTGATCCTCAACGCGCACCTGGACGTGGTTCCCGGCGAGCCGCACCAGTTCACCGCCCGGCTCGACGGCGACCGCCTCTACGGGCGCGGCACCCACGACATGAAGGCCGCTGCCCTGGTGATGGCCCGGGTGTTCCGGGAGGTGGCCGGCACGCTGCCGTACGGGCTCGGGCTGCAGCTCGTCACCGACGAGGAGGTGGGCGGCTTCGACGGGACCGGGTACCAGGTGGCGCAGGGGGTCCGGGCCGGGTTCGTCGTCATCGGTGAGCAGAGCGGCCTGCGGGTGGTCACCGAGTCGAAGGGCATCATCCGGGCCCGGCTGTCGGCGACCGGCCGCACCGCGCACGCCGCCTACCCGTGGCTCGGCTCCAACGCGCTGCTGACGGTGACCGGGGCGGTGCGGCGGCTGCTCGACCGCTATCCGGTGCCGGCCGCGGAGGAATGGGTGACGACCGTCAACGTGGCCCGGATCGAGACCCCGAACCGGGCCGCCAACGTGGTGCCGGCCGCGGCGTCGGCGCTGCTCGACATCCGGTTCCCGCCGTCGGACCCCGATCTCGCCGGGCGCGGGCCCGACGAGGTGGCGGCCCACCTGCGGGCCGTCACGGGTGGTGAGGCCGACGTGGTGGTGGAGGCCGTCGGAGCGCCGCATCACGCCGATCCGGACAGCCCCGAGGTGCGGCTGTTGCAGGCGGCGGCACGCGATGCCGGCTTCGACGGGTCGCTGCTGCGCAAGCACGGGGCGGCCGACGGGCGCTTCTACTCGGCGGAGGGCGTGGACGCGGTCATCTTCGGGCCGGGCGGCGACGGGCAGCACGGGCCGGAGGAGTATGTCGACCTGCGCACGCTCGGGCCGTACCGGCAGGCGCTCGCCGGTTTCCTGAGGGCCCTAGGCGGCTAGCGCGTGCTCGACGCGGGCCGTGACCCCACGCAGGTGCGGGCGGCGGGCGCCGTCGACCTTCGCGTTCCACGAGCAGGGACCGTGGCGCAGCAGCATCTCGGTGTAGCGCGCCTCCGGGTCGACCCGCAGGCCGCTGGGGCCGGTCGTCTGGTCGGCGTACGTCAGCGCGTCGGCCATCAGGCTGCGCTCGTCGGGGAACGCCGCCAGCTGCTCGCCGAGACCGCGGGCCGCGGCCACGAACCGGGCGCCGGAGTGGAAAGCGACCAGTCCGGCGATCCGGGCCGGCCAGCCCTCGGCGCTCAGGTGCACGGCACCGTCGAGCGGGTGGAAACCGGTCAGCGCGATCGGCGCCGCATAGCCGACGTCGTGCAGCCACGCGGCCGCCACCAGGACGTCCGGGTCGAGGCCGAGCCGGTCGGCGAGCTCACCCGCCTTCTCGGCCACACCGGCGGTGTGCCGCCAGCGATTGCCGCTGTCACCGATCAGGGACTCGGCGACGGCCCGCGCCAGCAGGGCCCGGGTGGGTGCGAGAACAGCGGTCATCGCCGGATGGTGGTCCGCGCAGGTTAACGGCGGGTGGCCGAGGCGTGTCCGCGGACCGAATCACCGGCTACGCGTGGGCCCGGGCCGGACGGCGACGGATTTCCGGGGCGAAACCGGCCCGCCGGATCACGGACGGTCTTGGCCTTTTCGGACAGCGGACAACCAGCCGATCGGCCCTGTGCCCGGCTTGATCCATCTGTTTACCTCGATGGGCCTTCCCAGTCGACGAAGCAGGTCCCTATGTTGCGAAAGTTCACCGCCGGCGTCGTCAGATACCGGAGGCGGCTTCTCGCTGCGGTGGTCGTGACGATCTCGCTGAGCCCGCTGGCCCTGATCAACGGCAATGCGGGTGCCGCCACCGCGCTCGCGCCGCAGCCGGGCAACTTCACCGGCTACGGGTTCGACGCCTGCACCGCC
This sequence comes from Actinoplanes sp. NPDC023801, assembly GCF_040639655.1. Lineage (NCBI taxonomy): Bacteria > Bacillati > Actinomycetota > Actinomycetes > Micromonosporales > Micromonosporaceae > Actinoplanes > Actinoplanes sp. NPDC023801. Next base: position 62,964 of record NZ_JBFAAI010000002.1, read on the forward strand.
CCGTCGAGCGAGGCGATGGCCGCGTGGCTCAAGTCGTCGCCGTACCGGGCGGCCGGCATCTACTTCGGCGGCAACAACCGCGGATGCACGCAGAAGAACCTGACCGCCGGCTGGGTACGCGAGCAGGTCAACCGGGGCTGGCGGCTGATCCCGCTCTACGTCGGCCCGCAGGCCAGCTGCACCACGATCACCGGCAAGCGGAACCTGATCGACAACACGAAGGCGGCCGCGCAGGGCCGGGCCACCGCCGAGGACGCCGTCCGGCAGGCCACCGCTCTCGGGCTCGCCCGGGAGAGCGTGCTGATCTACGACATGGAGTCGTACCGGACGAACGACGCCGCCTGCCGCAACGGTGTGCTGCAGTTCATGAGCGCGTGGTCGGCCCGGCTGCACGACTTCGGCTACTTCTCCGGCTACTACTCCAGCGCCGCCTCCGGCATCGCCGACCAGGTGGCCGTCTACCACCAGCCCGGCTACGTGCGGCCCGACTACGTCGACTTCGCCCGCTGGGACCAGGTCGTCACGGTCACCGACAAGGTCATCCCGGCGTCCTACTGGCAGCCGAAACGGCGGATGAAGCAGTACCGCGGCGCCCACCAGGAGACGTGGGGCGGCGTCACCATCAACATCGACAACGACTACCTCGACTTCGCCCGGCTGCCCGCCGCCAAGCTGTCCGACTGGAACCGCAACGGCTGGTCGGACGTCCTGGCCCGCACCTCGTCGACCGGTAACCTGTTCGCGTACCCGGGCAACGGCAACCACGTCACCGAGAGCGCCCGCACCAAGGTCGGGGCGTACAAGTCGGCGAACGCGCTGCTGCGGATGGATCTCAACCGGGACGGTCACGCCGACCTGATCGCCCGCACCGGCGCCGGGGCGGTCTGGTTCTACCCCGGCCTGTCGAGCGGCAAGTTCGGTACCCGCAAGCAGCTGTACAAGAACTTCGGGCACATGCGCGAGCTGACCTCGATCGGTGACTTCAACCGGGACGGCTACCCGGACCTGCTCGCCGTGCAGACCAGCAACGGCAACGTGTACCTCTATCCGGGGCAGAAGGGTGCCCGGTTCGGGGCACGCAAGGCGCTGGCCTACGGCGACTGGACCAAGCGCAGCGAGTTCACCGGCGCCGGCGACTTCGACCGCGACGGCTTCCCGGACCTCGTGCTCAAGCTCAACAGCAACAACGGCCTGTACCTGTTCCCCGGTAAGTCCGGTGGCTTCAAGAGCCCGGTACGGATCGGTTCGGCGGCCGGTTTCCGCGACTTCCTCGGTGTCGGCGACTTCGACCGGGACGGGTACACCGACCTGGCCGCGGTGCAGTCGTCGACCGGCAACCTGACGCTGTTCCGGGGCAACGGGCGGATCCTCGGCGCCGGGGTGCGCATCGGCACCGGCTACAAGGGCCGGTCACCTCTCTTCTGAGGCCGGGCCGGGGAGGGTGAACAACACGGTGGTGCCGCCGCCGGGGGTCTCGTCCACCCGGATGTCGCCGCCGTGCCGTTCCACGATCCGCCAGCAGGTGGAGAGACCGATCCCGTGCCCGCCCGCCGTCGCGGTGCCGAGCCGGGTGAACATCTCGAAGACGCGCCGTCGCTGCTCGGGCGGGATGCCCAGACCGTTGTCGGCGACCGCCACCGTCCATCCCCCGCCGGCCCGCTCGGCGGTCACCGTGACCCGGCACGGCCGCGACGGATCGCGGTATTTGATCGAGTTGCCGATCAGGTTCTGCAGCAGCTGACGGATCAGTACCGGGTCGCCGGCCACCGCCGGAAGCGTGCCGGTCGCGGTGATCTCGGCTCCGGCGGCCTCGGCGGCCGGGCGCAGATCGACGCGGACGTGCTCGAAGATGGCGGTGAGGTCGGCCGGCTCGCGACGCACCGGGGCGCTGCCGGCCTGGGCGTAGTCGAGCAGGGCCCGGATCAGGTCCCGCATCCGGATGACCGCCCGGCAGGCGGATTCGGCCCACTGCCGCGGCCTGCCCTCCACCTCCTCGGCGATCAGTTCCAGGTACGCGTTCACCGCGGTCAGCGGGCTGACCAGGTCGTGGCTGACCGCGCCGGCGAAGTTGCTCAGGTCGGCGTTGGAGCGGCGCAGGTCGGCGTTGGCGGCGGCGAGCTCACGCCGGGCGTCCTCGATCGCCCGCTGCTGCGCGCGGGCGCTGGTGACGTCGGTCATCGCGACGACCGCTCCCTGCGGCTCGCCGGACGGCCCGATCAGGGCGCGGCCGCTGACGCTGACGTGCACCGGCGCACGGTCGACACCCTTGATGACGATCTCGGCGTCCTTGACGGCGCCGTCGTGCAGGGCCCGCATCAGCGGCATGCGGTGCGGTGCCAGGGGCGTACGCCCGTCGGTCTCGAAAAGCCCGTAGTGCCCGGGGAGCTCGGCCGGGGCGAGGCCGGGGTCGGCATCCCTCCCGTGCCACTCGCGCGCGGCCCGGTTGAACAGGGTCAGCCGCCCCTCCTGGTCGGCCGCGGCCACCGCCACGTCGATGGTCTCCAGCAGCGTGTCGGTCCACCGCTGCCGTTCCTCGGCCAGTTCGGCCAGCTCGGCGTTGATCCGGGCCTGGCGGCGCCGCTCGAACAGCGCCAGGATGATCTGGGTCAGGTCCTGCAGGCGGGCGATCTGCTCGCCGGACAGCTCGCCCGGTTCCCGGTCGAAGACGCAGAGCGACCCGAGGGCATGCCCTTCCGGCGTGACCAGGGGGAACGACGCGTAGAACCGGACCGAGGCCAGCACCCCGGTCACCCACGGATTGTCCCGGTAGACGGGATCGGTGCCGGCATCCTGCAGATAGGTGAACCGGCCGGTCTCGAACCGGATGGCGCACATCGAGTCGGAACGGTCCGAGTCGGCGCCCTCGAAGCCGACCGTGGTGAGCTGGCACTGCCGGTTCTCGTCGATCAGGTTGAGCGTGGCGTGCGGCACCCCGGCCACGGTGGCCGCGACCCGTACGACCGCCTCCAGTTCGTCGCCGGCGGGCGAGTCGAGCAGCCGGTACTCGTGCAGTGCGGCGAGGCGCTGACGCTCCCGTTCCGACACACGCTCAGCCAGATCCACCTGATCTCCATCGGCAGCATCCGCCCGGATCTGACCCTTTCAGGTCCCGATCGCGACGATGACGGTGGCACCGCCGCCCGGAGTGTCCTCGATCGTGATGGTTCCGCTGTGCCGTTCGACGATCCGCAGGCAGCTGGAGAGCCCGATGCCGTGCCCCGTCCGACTGTCGCCGGCACGGCCGAACATGTCGAAGACCTCCTCCCGGCGGTCCTGCGGGATACCGATGCCGTTGTCGGCGATCCGGAGGAGGCCGCCGTCACCGCGCACGTCGATCAGGCACGGCCGGTCCGGCTGCCGGTATCTCACCGCGTTGCTGATCAGATTCTGCAGCAGCTGCCGGAGCAGGACCGGATCACCGATCACGACCGGCAACGGGCCGGCCACGTCGATCCGCGCGCCGGCGGCATCGATCGCCGGAGCCAGGTCGTGCAGAACCTGATCAAAAACTTCATCCAGCCGTACGGACAGAGCACGCACCGGGGCACTGCCGGCCCGCGCGTAGTCGAGCAGGGCGTCGATCAGCTCCCGCATCCGGGTGACCGCCCGCGCCGCCACCTCGGCCCACTCACCCACCCGCTGGCGCCGTTCCGGGTCGTCCACACCGATGTCGTCGCAGTCCCCGAGCAGTTCCAGATATCCGCCGACAGCGGCGAGCGGGGCGACCAGGTCGTGGCTGACCGCTCCGGCGAAGTCGGTTAGGTCGGCGTTCGACCGGCGCAGCTCGGTGTTCGCCGCGGCCAGACGTTCGTGCGCCTCCCCGATGATCCGCCGGCGGGCCTGTTCCGCGGTGATGTCGTGCAGGGCGACCACGGCGCCGCTCACCGACCCGTCGGCGGCTCGCAGCGGCGCCGCGTTCGCGCGCACCGACCGTGGTTCCCGGCCCCGTTCCCGGATCACCATCTCCCGGCCGGTGACCGGCTGGCCGGTGCGCATCACCGCCACGAGCGGCACCTCGTCGTCCGGGACCGGGGTCCGCCCGTCCGGCTCGTACAACCGGTAGCGGCGGGCCGAACCGGCCGGGCCCTGGGCCTTGCCGGATTCCGGGTGCAGCTCGCGGGCCGCGCGGTTGACAAGCGTGCCCCGGCCGTCGGCGGTGACCCCGATCACCGCCTCGTCGAGGCTGTCCAACACGGTACGGGTCCACTGTTCGCGGGCGTGGATGGTAGCCCTGAGCCGGGCCGCGAGCCGGGACTGCCGCCGCCGTTCGAAGAACGCCACGATGATCCCGGCCAGATCCCGGAGCCGCTCGATCTGCTCCTCGCTCAGGCGCCGCGGCCGGGTGTCGAAGACGCAGAGGGTGCCCATCACATGCCCGCCCGGTGTGATCAGCGGCGCCGACGCGTAGAACACGAGGCGGCCCAGCGCCCCGGTCACCCACGGGTTGTCCCGGTAGTCGGGTTCCTCGCGGGCGTCGACGACGTGCACGAACTCCCGGCGGCCCAGCCGTACCGCGCACATCGAGTCCTCGCGCGCGCACCGCTGCCCCGCGAACCCGGCCGTGCTCAGCTGGTACTGCGTGAGGTCGTCGAGCAGGTTGAGCGTGGCGGTGGGTACCCCGGCGATCTCGGCCGCGACCCGGACGACGGCCTGCAGCTCGGCGGCGGGCGGGGTGTCGAACAGGTGGTACTCACGCAGGACCGCGACGCGCTCCCGTTCCGTACCACCTTCCGACCGGTCCTCCACCTGCTACCTATCGGCACCCGGACGGCACCACTGACGCGTAGCCGGTCCACGCCGGCCGGTATCTCAACAACCCGCGTCTCGACGGCGGAATCCGGCGACACCGGCCAGAACCAGGGCGGCGGCCACCGCGGTGACGGCCAGCAGCGCCCCCACGGTGATCGTCAGCGCCAGGTACGCATCGGCGATCCGGTCCGCCCCGCCGGGCGGGTACGCGGCCACCTCCCGGGTTGTCGATCACGAACTGCTCGATGGTGTCGCGGAGCGAGCCGTACCCCGTCCCGAGCAGCGCCACACCGGCCACCCAGCCGGCGAGCGCACCACGCTGCAGCCGCCACGCCAGCCCGGTGACCGAAGCGAGCGCACGGGACGCCCGCGCCGGGCAGCAGTTCGGCGCGGCCGGTCTCCCCGTCGCCCCGGGTGTACCGGCCGACCAGGAACATGTTCATCAGCGCGACCACGATCGCGGAGAGTCCCAGTCCCGGTCATCGCCCGGCCCTGTTGCCACCCGGCCGGAGCGGGCCCCGCGGGACACCGGAGATCGACGTGGCGGCCATCGCTCGCCTCCTTCACTCCACCCGGCTCCAGGGTGAAGGAGAGGCGGCGCATCCGCCAGGCCGTGTTCCCGGGCCGGCGGAGACGGTCCTAGAACCAGCGCCGGCGACGGTAGTGGCCGTGGTGCCGGTAGTGGCCGTGATGCCCGTAGGCGCCCGGGTGCCCGTAGGCGCCCGGGTGGTGGTAGCCGTGTCCGTGCTGCCGGGCGATCCGGTGGTTGACCTCTCGCAGCAGCCCGTCGATCGCCGGGTTGTGCCGCCCGTGGGACATCCGTTGAAGCTTCGACGCGACCATCGAGAGCACGAACCGTTTGACGAACCCCACCGCAGTCTCCTCCGCTGACCTGGCCCGCGAGTCCAGCGCGCCGTCCGGATTCCAGCGTAGGCCGCCACTTCCACGCCGGTCTGTGGGTTCGCTGCCCGTTGCCTGAGACGGCCGCCTCTGCGGGCCGACCGGATTCGCCGCCCGTTGGCTGGGACGGCCGCCCGCCGGTCCGGGCCGACCGGCACAATCCGGCGATGAGCGTGATCACCTACTACCGCCGTCCGGCGGCGGCCGAGCTGGACGAGTTGCGACAACTGCTGGACTCCGACGTGACGGCCGCTCTGGAACGGGTGGACGGGCTGCCCGGCGGTCATGTCGACCGGGCGTGGGCCGGTCTGCACTTCCTGCTGCTGGGCCTCAACCCGCCGGTCGATGTGATCAACGGAGGCGAGAGGCTTCCCGGCGCGCATCCGGTACGGCTGCTCCCGGCGGAGGACGTGGCGACCGCCGCCGGGTTCCTGGCCACCACGCCGTTCAGCGCACTCGCCACCGGCTACGACCGGGCGCTGCTGGAGTCGATCGGCGTCTACCCGGAGGACCTGTGGGAGGCCGACTGGGCGCTGTCGTACCTGGAGGACAACTACGAACGCCTGACCGCGGTGTTCCGGGAGGCGGCGGCGGCCGGCGACCCGCTCCTGGTGTACCGGAACTGAGGGCCTGGCCGAGGAGGTGTACCGGAACTGAGGGCCGGCCGCGAGCTCACAGCCGTTCGAGCTGCTCCTCCAGGTGGAACACCTGGTCGAGGACGAGCATGCCCTCGTCGGGCCGGGCCTCGCCGAGGGCCGGGAAGAACTCGGCCATGGCCGCCTGCCAGCGCGCGTTGACCTCGGTCCGGGCCATCGCCTCCTGGGCGGCGGCGAAGTCGTCGGTCCGCAGGGTGCCGACCAGCAGGCCGTCCGGCCGGAGGAAGAGCCGGTAGTCGTGCCAGCCGGTCGCGGCGAGGGCCCGCAGCATCTCCGGCCAGACGGCGGCGTGCGCCTCCCGGTAGGCATCGAGTCTCGACGGGTCGACCTGCAGGGTGAAGCACACGTACGTCATCCGGGCACTCCTCGCTCAGCACGGCTCCCCCGCCATCCTGCCGCCTGCCGGCCCGGAACGAAATAACGTTTCAACGGACACTTGGCCGATCAACGGCGAAGGGCGCAGCGGATGGGAGTGCCCTCAGCAGGGGCGCCGCGGACGGAATGCGCTCAGCAGGGGCGCCGCGGGTCGAGTGCGCTCAGCAGGTGGAGTGGAACAGTCCGCCGACCGGCCGCGTTCCGGCCAGTTCGTTGTAGAGCCGGACCGCCTCGGTCGTCTCCGCCTCGTGGACCTCGACACCGCGCTCGCGCAGGAACGCGAGGGTGGCCGGGTCGATCCCGAGGCGGTGCTCCATGCCCCGGGACAGCACGACCACGGTGGCCCCGTTGTCGAGCAGTTCCTCGACGTCGGCGGGCTGGATGCCGGGGCTGTGCCCGGTGCCGGTCTCGCTCCAGTCCCACGGCCGGCCGCCACCGGGGTAGAGCTTGAAGTCCTTGCCGGGTTCGAGGCCCTCGACCTCCATCCGGCCCCAGGAGACCGATGCGATCCTCGGTGATGTCGCCATGGTGCGCCTCCCCCACATCAGGTGTCGTACGTCCCGCAGTCCCACGGCGGTGAGAACGCCATGTAGTCGCCGGGCTCGGCGGTGACCCACCAGACATCGTCCGGGCCCTGCGGCGGCGCGCTGATCAGCCCGAACGTGGTGCCGAACCGTTCCACCGCGAACGGGGCGACCGAGATCCGGCCGATCGTCACGTCACCGAGCTCCCGGAGCAGCCGGCGGTGGGCCCGGTCGGCGGCCGCCCGTTCGCCGGGGTCGAAGGCGTCGATCCGGGCCTCGGTGAACATACCGTCCGCCCGGAAAAGATACAGCGCCACGAATTCGCGGGCACCGGGTTCGAACGGCGTGGTGAGGAAGAACTGCCGGCCGTCCGCGGTGTGCCCGACGTGCCGGGCCTGGAAATCGTCGGGCTCGATCGCGATCCGTTCCGGGGCGCCGGACGGCATCGGCTCCGGCACGGCGCAGGGATCGTCCGCGGATGCCGGGACGAGGCGTACGCAGCCGGTCAGGAAAGCTACCACCAGGGGAAACACGGCCAGCCGCCGCCATCGGGAGGTCACGGCGGACCACCGTAGCGGACCGTCCGGCCGGTCCGTTACTTTATATCGCATGCGAAATAGTTCGATCGAGATCGCCGGGCTCGCCGGAACCCTCTTCGAGCCGGCCGGCGAGCCGGCTGCGGTCGTGGTGATCCATCCGGCGACGGCGACGCCCGCCGGGTTCTACGCCGCGTTCGCGACGTACCTGACGGAGAACGGGATCGCCGCGATCACCTACGACTACCGGGGCACCGGGCGGTCCGGTTCGCCGCGCGACCACCGGGACGCCGGCATGCGGCAGTGGATCGAACAGGACGTGCCGGCCGTGACGGCGTGGGCCGCCGGCCGTTTTCCGGGGCTGCCGCAGCTCGCCGTCGGGCACAGCGTCGGCGGGCACGCGCTGGCCCTGGGGCGAGGCGGGCCCGGCCTGACAGCGTTCGCCCTGGTCGCCTCGCACGTCGCGTCGATCGCCGCCGTTCCCGGCCGGATCGAGCGTCTGCGCGTACGCCTGGTGTTGTCCGTTCTCGGTCCGGCCCTGGCCGCGGTGCTGGGTTACGTCCCGGCCCGGCGCCTCGGGCTCGGCGAGGACATCCCGGTGGCCGCCGTCCGGCAGTGGTCCGGCTGGGGGCGGCTGCCGGAGTACTTGTTCTCCGACCCGGAGATGCGCGGTGCCGAGCGGGCCGCGGAGGTCACCCAGCCGGTGCTGGTGATCGGGCTGAGCGACGACCCGTGGGCGACGCAGGCCCAGGTCGACCGGCTCGCGGAGCGGCTCGTGAACGCGTCCGTCGAGCGCCGCATCTTCACGCCGGCGGAGGCGGGCGTGAACCGGATCGGTCACCACGGGTTCATGCGCCGCAGCGCGCGGGAGACGCTCTGGCCGGAACTGCTGACCTGGTTGCAGAAGCGGATCGCGAACGCGACACCATGACCGGGTGAACAACCGACTGGTCTTCGACCTGATGACCGCCGAGCGCTCGGTGCGGCGCTGGATCGACGCCCGCTCCGGTGACAGCGGCATCGGGGCGGCGGGCGCGGGAGTGCTCTTTCATCTCGCCGGCCACGACGACGCCCTGGTCGGTGACGTGGCGGCGGCCCTGTGCGCGTCGCCGTCCGGGATCAGCGGGCTGGTCAGCCGCCTGGAGAAGGGCGGTTTCGTGGCGAAGGCGCCGGATGCGGGCGACGCGCGGGCGGTCCGGCTGTCACTGACGCCGGCCGGGCGGGAGGCGGTGGCCACGGCGAAGGCGGTGGTACGGGAGCTCAACGCCGAGATGTCCGAGGGGTTCGACGCGGCGGAAATGGCCGTCGTCTCCCGCTGGCTGGGACATATCACACAACGTCTGGCCTAGCCGCACTTCCCCGCGGGCTCTGGGCATACCAAGGTGGTAACCGGGTGCCGTGAGGCGAGGGAGTACTGATGAGTCATCGAGTGGTAGTGGTGGGGGCCGGCTTCGGCGGCCTGTTCGCGATCAAGGCGCTGCGCCGTGCCGACGTCGAGATCACCCTGATCAACGGGACGGCGTACCACCTCTTCCAGCCGCTGCTCTATCAGGTCGCCACCGGCATCCTGTCCGAGGGCGAGGTGGCGCCGCCGATCCGTGAGGTGCTGCACCGGCAGAAGAACGTGGACGTCCGGCTCGGCTGGGTGCAGGACGTCGACGTGGAGGCGAAGGTGGTGTCGGTGGCCGGGCCGGGCATCGACTACACGGTCCCGTACGACACGCTGATCGTCGCCGCGGGCGCCTCCCAGTCGTACTTCGGCAACGACGAGTTCGCCGACCACGCACCCGGCATGAAGAGCATCGACGACGCCCTGGAGCTGCGTGCCAAGATCTTCGGCGCGTTCGAGGTCGCCGACCTGCACACCGACCCGGAGACGATCGAGCGCTGGATGACGTTCGTGGTCGTCGGCGCGGGGCCCACCGGCACCGAGATGGCCGGTCAGATCGCCGAGCTGGCCCACCGCACGCTGCGCGGGCAGTACCGGCACATCGACTCCCGCAAGGCGCGGATCCTGCTGGTCGACGCGGTCGGTGCCGTGCTGAACACGTTCGGCGACCAGCTCTCCGCGAAGGCCGAGAAGCAGCTCGACAAGCTGGGTGTCGAGGTTCGTACCAACACTAAGGTCGTCGCCGTCGACTCGACCGGCATCGAGGTCGAGTCGGACGGCCGGCGCGAGCGCATCCCGGCGATGACCAAGGTCTGGGCGGCCGGGGTCGCGGCGCCCGCGCTGGCCGCGAAACTGGCCGCCGCGACCGGCGCCAAGACCGACCGGGCCGGGCGGATCCAGGTCGAGCCGAACACCAGCCTGCCGGGTCACCCGGAGATCTTCGTGCTCGGCGACATGATGAACCTGGCCGGCGAGGACGGCAAGCCGCTGCCGGGGGTGGCGCAGGTGGCCATCCAGAGCGGCCGGCACGCCGCCGGCCAGATCAAGCGCCGTCTCGCCGGCAAGGAGACCGGCCAGCCGTTCCGGTACTTCGACAAGGGCAGCCTGGCGACGATCTCCCGCTTCTCGGCGGTCGCCAGCATCGGGAAGTTGCGGCTGTCCGGCTTCCCGGCCTGGGTGGTGTGGGTGGCGGTGCACCTGTTCTACCTGGTCGGCTTCAAGAACCGGGTGACCGCGGTGCTGCACTGGTTCGTCAGTTTCCTCGGCCGCGGCCGGTCGGAGCGGGTGGCCACCCAGCAGCAGGCGTTCGCCCGCCAGGCGATCCGGGCGTACGGCGATCCGTTCCGCCGGGCCGAGGCCGTTCAGTCCGGTTCACAGACCCCGGCCGTCCAGGCGGGCGTGACCAGGACGACGGAGGTCCGGCAGGCCGGGTAGCGTGTACCGGCCCGCTGAAAGTCATGAGGAAGGCTCGCCTTGGTACCGGTCACCGTCAGCACCCCCGTCGTGTCCCGCGCCAGGACCCTCGCCCCGGTCTTTCACGAGCTGACGCTCTTCCACGGCAGCATGGGGGCGGGCAAGTCGACGCTCGCGCTGCAGAACGCGTACAACCGCCGTCAGGCCGGCCGGCCCGGGATTCTGCTGACCAGCATGGACCGGGCCGGGGCCGGGGTGATGTCGTCGCGGCTCGGTGTCGAGGCGGACGCCTTCGAGGTGACCGACGGCACCGAGCTGACCGTGCTGATCGCCGACGAGGTGCCGGCCGGCGGTTTCGTGATCGTCGACGAGGCTCAGTTCCTGCGACCCGAGCAGGTCGAGCAGCTGGCCTGGGCGGTCGACGAGCTGTGCGTGGACGTGGACTGCTACGCGATCTCGACGGACTTCATGTCGCGGCTGTTCCCGGGCGCGCAGCGGCTGCTGGAGCTGGCCGACAACATCGTGTCCCTGCAGGTCGAGGTGACCTGCTGGTGCGGCCGCCCGGGGCGGCAGAACGCGCGGATCGAGGACGGCCGGGTGGCCCGCTCGGGCGCGCAGGTGGCGGTCGGGGACACCTCGGACGCGGCCGAGGTCACCTACCGGGTGCTGTGCCGGCGTCACTGGCGCGACGGGGACGCCGGCCCCGCCTGAGACCCGCCGGTCACCCCACCTCGGGGTAGATCATCCAGGCGCGCAGGTCGCCGTGGACGTCGAAGAGGTAGCCGCCGTCGCCGACGCTGTGGTTTGCCGGGTCGACGTTCGTGAAGATCGGCTTCGTGAGGCCCCAGTACTTGTGGGTGGCGGTGTTCCTCCCCTTGCCGATGTGGACGTGGACGTCGCCGCCGGCCGGGACCACGGTTCCGGCCGGGAGGGTGTAACGGCGCAGCCCGGAATCGCGCACCCACCAGCCGCCGATCGGGACGCCCGCGGCCGACGGATTGTGGATCTTGAAATATTCGCCGTTGAGGTTCTCCTGGTCGACGCCGTCGGCGTCCGGGTTGACGGTCAGGGTGAGGCCGCTGCTCTGAGCCGGGCCGGACCGGCAGCTGTCGGTGTCGTAGAGTTCACGGCCGGCGGCGGCGGCCTCCTGCGCGGCTCGGTGGTAGACCCCGTCCATGGCCCACTCCCCGGGCCACGCCTGCCAGAGGACATGGCCCTCGCGGACCAGCTGCTCCCCGACGTCACGCCACTGCCCGCCTACCTTGACCGCGACCGAGCGCAGCGGCCGGCCCTCGCTCTTGCTGGCGGCCTTCAGCGAGGTGAGGCGCACGGTTCCGCCGCCGGCCCTGATCAGCTGCTCGAGGCGCACGTTGGCGGCGACGGCGTGACAGTCGCCCTTCCGCCGTTCCGGGTGGTGCGAATACGTCTTCATCTCCATCGCCTGGATGCCGAGGATCCGTACCGAGACGAGGTTCTTCGCGCCGTCCCCGGCGAGGTCCACCCGGATGGTGTCGCCGTCCGGGGTCCAGTCCACCTTTCCGGTCCACATCTGACAGCGCGGGCTGCCGGACTCCGCCGTGCAGGCGGTGGTGGCGGCGGCTTCGGCGGGAGCGGCGAGCCCGGTCACGGTCAGCGTCGTGACGGCGGCGAGGGCAGCGAGGCGGCGGAGCATGACGGATCCATCGGTCCCGGCGACCGGCGCTTGAGGGTCTTTCCTCCACCAAGGTCGTTAGCTAGGCTAAGGACCGACCGTGGTGTAAGGAGCAGGAGCTTGACCGCAGCCCCACGCCGTGCCCCCAGGGCCGGCATCCACCCTGATCCTTCGAAGACCTGGCTGCGGCGCGCATGGCCGATCGTCCGCGCCCACCGTGCCCTGCTGCTCACCTCGCTGGCGCTGTCGTTCGCCGGCCTCGTCGTCCAGGTGCAGATCCCCGACCTGATCCGGATCGGCATCGACCGGGCCCTGGTGGACCGCACCGACGGGCTCGAGAAGTACGTGTGGCTGATCGCGGTCCTCGCCGTCGTCCAGGGCGTCATCAACTTCCTGGCCCGGCTGTACCTGCTGCGCACCGCGTACGAGATGGAGTACGACCTGCGCAACCTCGTCTTCGCCCACATGATGCGGATGTCGTACGCCTTCTACGACCGGGTGCAGTCCGGTGAGCTGATCTCCCGGGCCACCAGCGACATCCGGGCCGTGCAGATGTACCTGGCGTTCGGCCCGTCGATCCTGGTCCAGTGCACCATCGCCGGTATCGCCTTCGCCCTGATGGTGTCGATCAACGCTCCCCTGGCCGTGGTCGCGATGCTGACCATGCCGGTCATCGCGGTGCTCGGCGTACGCATGCGCAAGGCCATCTTCCCGGTCTCGTGGCTCATCCAGTCGAGGCTGGCCGGGGTCGCGACCGTGGTCGACGAGAACATCCAGGGCGTGCGGATCGTCAAGTCGTTCGCGGCCGAGCGACGGCAGCTCAACACCCTGGCCAGGGCGGCCGACGGGGTGCGCTGGGCCTACACCGCCGACTCCCGGATCCGCAGCCGGTGGCTGCCGGTGATGGACAACCTGCCCCGGCTGGGGCTGGCCATGGTGCTGCTGATCGGCGGTCTCATGGTCCTGGACGGGAACGCGACGGTCGGGACGATCGTGGCGTTCAACTCCTACGTGCTGATGCTGCAGCCGCCGTTCCGGATGCTCGGCATGATCATCATGATGGGGCAGCGGGCGGCCGCCTCGGCGCAGCGCATCTACGACATCCTGGACACCCCCGCGGACATCGTCGAACCGGCGGCCCCGGTCGTGCCGGAACCGCGCGGGGACGTACGTTTCGAGGGCGTGCGTTTCGCGTACCCCGATGGGACCGTCGCCCTCGACGGCCTTGATCTGCGCGTCCGGCCCGGTGAGACGGTGGCGCTGGTCGGGGCGACCGGCAGCGGCAAGTCGACCGTGGCACGGCTCGTGGCCCGGTTCTACGATCCGGCGGCCGGGCGGATCCTCGTCGACGGCGTCGACGTGCGCGAATACCCCTTGGCGACGCTGCGGGACCGGGTCGGGATCGTGCCGGACGAGCCGTTCCTGTTCTCGGTGTCGCTGCACGACAACATCGCCTTCGGCCGGCCGTCGGCCACCCGCGAGCAGGTCGTCGCGGCAGCCCGGGCGGCGGGTGCGGACGGGTTCGTCACCGACCTGCCCCACGGTTACGACACGGTGGTCGGCGAACGCGGCTACACCCTGTCCGGCGGCCAGCGGCAGCGCATCGCCATCGCCCGCGCGCTGCTGGTCAACCCCCCGGTGCTCATCCTCGACGACGCCACCAGCGCCATCGACGTCCGCGTCGAGCACGGCATCCACGAAGCACTGCGCGACCTGATGCGCGACCGCACCACGATCGTCGTCGCCCACCGGCTGGCCACCATCGGCCTCGCCGACCGCGTCGTGCTGATCGAGAACGGCCGGGCGGTCGCCGACGGCACCCACGCGTCGCTGCTCGAGACCGAGCCGCGGTACCGCAGAGTCCTGGCGAGCACACCTCGGGAGGCCGTCGCGTGAGCATGTTCGGCGGCGGTTTCGGCGGACCGGGCGGCGGATCGGGTTCCGGGGCGATCGGCGGACTCGGCGGCACCGGCGCCGGCGGCCGCGACCGCCGGCAGGGCACGAGCACCCCCTTCGCGGGCATCCCCGAGGAGCTGATCGCCGGCGTCACGGCCCTGGAGGCACGCGAGCCGGTGCGCCCCGAACCGGACGAACCGTTCAGCCAGGACCCGGACAGCGGCCGGCTCACCCTGTGGTCGCTGCTGTCCGGCCGCCCCGGGCTGCTCGTGGCCGCGGCCCTGGCCGTCCTGCTGGAGGCGCTGCTGCTGCAGTCCGGGCCGTACCTCGTACAGATCGGCATCGACCACGGCATCGTGGCCGGCGAGGTGCCGTGGCTGGTCTTCGCCGCCGTCGCGTTCCTGGTGTCGGTGGTCCTGACCGCCGTCGCGTCGGGTGTGCGCATCCGGGCCAGCGGCCGGCTCTCCGCCTACGCCACGCGCGACCTGCGGGTCCGTGTCTTCGCCCACCTGCAGCGCCTCAGCCTCGACTTCTACACCCGCGAGAAGGCCGGCGTCACGATGACCCGGATGACCTCGGACGTGGAGGCGCTGCAGCATCTGCTCTCCGAGGGCTTCGCCCAGTTCCTGATCCATGGCCTGACCATGGTGGTGGTCACCGCGGTGCTGTTCCACTACGACGCGACACTCGCCGTGATCACGTTGCTGCTCGTCGTCCCGCCGCTGCTGGCGCTGTCACTGTGGTTCCGCAAGGCCGCCGACGTCGGCTACAACCGTCAGCGCGACACCATCGCGGCGCTCTTCACCCACCTCTCCGAGAGCCTCTACGGCGTACGGGTGATCACCGCTCACAACCAGCGCGACCGGAGTGTCGCCGAACACCGCGAGGTGGTCGGCGGCTACCGCGACGCCAACGACCACACCGGGCGGATCAACGCCGTCTACGGACCCGGCACCTCGGTGATCGGGCTGCTCGGCCTGGCCGCCCTGCTGCTGATCGGCGGCCGGATGGTCCTGAACGGCACCCTGACGATCGGCGAGCTCACCGCGTTCGTGCTCTACCTGAACGCGTTCTTCCAGCCGGTGCAACAGCTCGTCCAGCTCTACACCAACTACCAGCAGGCCCGCGCCGCGCTCGGCAAACTCCGCGGCCTGCTGCACACCTCCCCCGCGGTGCGGGAGAAACCCGGGGCGATGCCGCTGCCGCCGGCGGAGGGCGCCATCGAACTGCGGGAGATCACCTTCGGGTACGACGAGACGCGTCCCGTCCTGCACGACGTGAACCTGCGGATCGCCCCCGGCGAGACCGTCGCCTGCGTCGGCCCGACCGGAGCCGGCAAGTCGACCCTGGCCAAGCTGGTGGCCCGCCTCTACGACCCGGACGCGGGCGCCGTCCTGATCGACGGCCACGACCTGCGGGACGTCACCCTGGACTCGCTGCACCGCCAGATCGGCGTGGTCCCGCAGGAGCCGTTCCTGTTCGCCGGCACGCTGCGCGACAACATCGCCTTCGCCCGCCCGGACGCCCCCGACGAGCTGGTCGAGGCCGCCGTGGACGCGGTGGGCCTGCGCGACCTGGTCGGCCGCTCCCCCGACGGCCTGAACACGATCCTGCACGAACGCGGCCAGTCGGTGTCGTCGGGCGAACGGCAGCTCATCGCGCTGGCCCGGGTCTTCGTGGCCGAACCCCGGGTGGTCGTCCTCGACGAGGCCACGTCGAGCCTGGACCTGCGTTCGGAACTGCGGGTCGAGGCCGCGATCCAGCGGCTGCTCGAAGGGCGTACCGCGATCCTCGTCGCGCACCGCCTGTCGACCGCCCGCCGCGCCGACCGGGTGATCGTCGTGGACCGTGGAGGCATCGCCGAACAGGGCACCCACGAGGAACTGATCGCCGCCCGGGGCCATTACGCCGCCATGTACGCGACCTGGGAGTCACACACCACCCACCGGTAGTGATGACCCTAACGGTATAGAAATCAAGCTCATAGATCGTTGCGCATCGGTCGATGGGACAGGAAGGGTCGGGGCATCCCAACGGAGGTGCTTTGTGGACCTGTCACGAACGCTGACCGGAATCGGTGCCGCGTTGCTCGCCACGGCCCTGCTCGCCAACCCGGCGGCAGGGGCGCCCGGCGACACCCCGCCATCGACCCGTGACTTCGGCAACGGACCCGAACGCAACGAGACAGCCGCCGTCGACGAGGCGTCGACGGGCGCGTTCTCGGCCCGGACCCTTGATGTTCCGCCGGCGGCTTCCACGTGGAGCCTGCGATCACACCGGGGCTACCCCAGGCAGAACGTCCTGCCCGTCCAGCCGGAGAATCCGGACGACCGATCGATCAAGCTGGGGCTCGTCCCGTACCACTCGATCGCTCCGAAACTGAACGCCCTGCAGAAGTCCTCGAACCGCGTCTCCGCCGAGATTGCCGGGAAGTCCGCCGGAGGCCGGGATCTGTACCTGGTGACGGTGACCGCACCGGAGAGCCCCTGGGAGGCCGCCCGTCAGGACCACTGGCGGGCGCTGATCGAGGAGAATCCGGGCGCCGCCAAGCGGGACCGCTCGCTGCGGGCCGGCTACAAGACGCCGGTCTGGATCAACGCGAACATCCACGGCAACGAGTGGGAGGGCACCGACGGCGCGCTGCGCGTCATCGAGCGCCTGGCCACCGCCACCGACCCGGCCACGGCGGCGTTCCTGAAGCGCAGCCGGGTGTACGTGAGCGTCAGCCTCAACCCCGACGGCCGGGTCGCCGGCACCCGCGCGAACGGCGCCGGCTTCGACATCAACCGGGACTTCGCGACGAATTCGCAGCCGGAGTCCCGGATGGCGCGGGACGTGGTGATCGCGACGCAGCCGTTCGTGATGCTCGACGAGCACGGCTACACCGGGACGACGCTCATCGAACCGGCCACCCCGCCGCACGGGCAGAACTACGAGTACGACCTCTACATCAAGCATGCGCTGCCGAACGCGCTCGGCATGGAGAAGGCCATCCAGCAGCTCGGCCACGCGGAGACGACCCGCGCTGACATCCCGTTCCGGGACTACGCTCCCGGCGACTGGGACGACTGGCCGCCGATCTTCACGCCGATGTACGCGATCTATCAGGGCGCGGTCGGGCACACCGTGGAGATCCCGCTGCGGGTGAACAACGCCGACTACAACAACCTGCCGGTCGAGGAACTGCAGCGCCGGTCCCGGATCAACACCGACGTGGCCGCCGCGACGATCGAGGCGGCGCTGACCTACGCCGACACCAACCGGGGCACGCTGCTCACCGACCAGATCGAGCAGTTCCGCCGCGGGTGGGCGGGCGAGCCGTCGCCGGTGATCCCGGACGGTTTCGTCGACGGGTTCGGTCCCGAGGACCGCTACTCGACGACGTTCCCGCGGGCGTACGTCATCCCGGCCGGCACCCCGGCCGCCGCCCGCCTGGTCGACCATCTGATCGCCAACGACGTGCGGGTGCGCAAGGCACTGTCCGGCTTCACCCTGAACGGGCACCGCTACGACCGCGGCGACTACGTCGTCGACATGCGCCAGCCGAAGCGCGGGCTGGCCAACGTGCTGCTGGAGGCCGGCCGGGACATCTCCGACCTGGTCCCGCAGATGTACGACATCTCCGGCTGGAGCAACGGCCTGCTGTGGGGCGCGTCCGTCGACAGCAGCCGCACGGCGTACCCGCGGGTCGCCACCCGGGCGGCGGCGAAGGCCGACCCGACCGGCTCGGTCGACGCGCCGCGCGGGCGGGACCTGCTGCTGAAGCTGCGCGACGGCAACGACGTGCGTGCGGTCAACGAACTGCTCGATCAGGGCATCAAGCTCAGCCGTACGGACGCGAGCACCGTCGTGGTTCCGGCCGACGCGCGGCCCGAGGCCTCGTCGATCGCCAGGTCGCTGGGCGTACGGTTCACCGCGGCGCCGCGCGGCACGAAGGGTGAGGTGTTCGACCGGCCGGTGATCGCCGCGGCGGTCTCCGCCGACGAACTGTTCGTGCTCAGGCAGATGGGCTTCGAGGTGCGGACCGTGTCGACGGCCGTCCTGAACGCCGGATTCGACCTGTCCGGGGTGGACACCCTGATCGTCTCGTCGGGTCTGTCCTACACCGCGCTGAACGCCGCCGCCAAGGCCGCGGTCGACGCGTACCTGACCCGGGGCGGTGGCGTACTGACCCGCGGCGCCACCGGCGCGAACTTCAACGCCGCCGCTAAGGTGCTGCCGGCCGTCGCGACAGCCGGCCGCGGCGACGCCAACGGCGTGGTCGCGGTTACCGGCGAGGGCCCGATCGTGGGTGCCGGCTCACCGGTGCACTCGTTCGTCTACTCGCCGATCTGGTTCACCGGCACCGGCTTCACCGTCGAGCAGCGGTACCGGGCGGGTGCGACCCCGCTGGTCGCCGGTCACTGGCAGCCGGGCGACACCGGGACCAACGGCCCGGCCCAGGCCGCCGGGCAGGCCGCGGTCGTCTCCGGTGTGACGGCCGGCGGCGGCAACGCCGTCCTGTTCGGCACCGAACCGTTGTTCCGCGCCCACCCGAAGGGACTGTTCGCTCCGTACGCCCGCGCCCTGTTCTGGACCGCGAGCTGACGAACCGGGGTGGTGGCGCTGCGGCGTCACCACCCCGCCGGGTTACTACCTGCGGCACCGGCTTCATCGGCCGGATGAGGAACCTCAGGCGACCGCCGGAGGCTCAGGCGGCGGGCACCAGCAGACCGAAGAGGCGCTGCCCCACCATGCCGGCCGGCAGCGGGGGCGGGGCGGCCGCCACCACCCGGGCGCCGGCCTCCCAGGGCTCGCCGTCGAGCAGCAGCTCGTTGTTGATCAGTTCGCCGTCGCGGTGGCAGGTGAAGACCCGCAGGGCGTGCACCGCCCGGCTCAGCGGGACCTCCCGCAGTTCGGTCAGCAGGCGGTCCAGCAGCGGCTCGGCCGACGGGACCGGTTCGGCGGTGAACAGGGTCAGCTGGGCACCCAGGCACAGGTCGAACGCGCCGCTCGGGTGCTCGTAGCGTTCCCAGCTCACCTGGTCGCCGGCGGCACCCCGGGACAGCAGCGCCTCCACGATCGGATGCACCACGCCGCGCTCGAACATGACCATCGCCTGATGGATCGCCTCCCGCCAGGTCGGGCCCACACCGGCGCAGCTCTCGACCATCCACGGCTCGGCCATCTCGGGGTGGTCGACCGCCACGTCGACCTGGGCCATCAGGACGCCCTCCATCGGGCTCGGGTGGGCGATGAGCCGGGCCGAGAACGACGCGTCACCGACGCGCAGCCGGCCCTCCTCCGGGCCCTCGACCGGCAGGCCGTGCCCGCTCAGGAGGGCCGCGAACATCTCGGCCGGGGAGGGCACACCCCCGTCACCGTCCTCGACCGGCGGCAACGGGTCAGGGAAGTTCACCGGCTTGATCATCAGGTCGGTCATCTGCGCGCCGGCATGCAACGCCTGGTTGACGACGTGGAACTCGGCGCTGCGCAGCCCGATCCGCTCGATGTCGTCACGTCCGGCGATCTCCGCCGCGGCGGCCGCCGCCAGGAAGACCGGTTCCGAGGCGAGCGGACGCTCGGTGCCGCCGTCGACGAAACTGTCCGCAAGGGTCACACCCGGCAGCAACCGGCGGCCGAAGGCGAGCGGCAGGAAGGCGATCAGTCGCTCGGCCAGCCACTCCTGCACACCGGCCGACCGCAGACGATAGAAGACCTCGTCGTCGCTCGGTGGTTCCGCGCCCTCATGGAACGCCGCGATCCCCACCACTACCGCTTCGTCGGACGGCCTGGGATTCTCGGACATCGCGTGAGCGTACCCGCCAGTTGATCACCGGCTGCTGGCGGCGGCGGGGCCGACGTGGTGGTCCAGCCAGTCACGCAGCGGGCGGCTCGTCCGGAGGAAGGCGGCGATGCGGTCCTTGGCGGCGGCGGTGCCCATCCACGCGGCCGGCTCCCACTCCTGCCAGGTGGTCAGGCCCTTGTGCCGCAGCAGCTCGATGCGGGGATGGTCCTTCGGATAGCCGCGCGGAGCGGTCTTGAGGGTGCCGTGACCGTGCACGGCGGCGCCGGCCTTCTCGATCTTCGCCACCAGGTCGGCCAGGGACGGGCCCAGGCGCGGGTCGGCCACCGTACGGCGGTAGCGCTCAAGCTGGTCAGGGGCCATCTGGTACATGCCGCAGCCAGCCGCCAGGCCGTCCGCGGAAAGCTGCACGTAACCACCGAACTCGAGCCACATGCCGAGATGGTTCTTGTACGGGGTCTTGTCGTGGCTGAATCGCACGTCGCGGTACGGCCGGAAGATCTTCCCGGGACCGAACTCGGGTTCCAGCTCCGCCAGCAGCGCCAGGCCCGGGCCACGAACCTGCTCCTCGTAGAACGGCAGGCGCGCGGTCCAGTACGTCTTCGAATTGTCGGCGGTGAGACCCTCGTAGAACTCGAGCGCCTCACTCGGCCAGCCACGGAACGTCACTGGTGTGAGTCTGCCACCACCCGGCTCACCGGCTGCGGCGGCTGTGGACCCGGGCACGACGAGCCACCGCACCGAGCGGTGCCCGCGCGCGGCGAGGAAGATCCCACCATGACTGCCACCGCCTTGCGCGCCATTCTCGCCTCCGGCCGGGTCACCCACGTGCCCGGCATCTACGACCCGCTGACCGCGGCCCTCGCCGTGGCGGCCGGGCACCGGGCGGTGCACCTGTCCGGAGCAGCCGTCTCAGCGATCATGCTGAGCCGTCCCGGCGTCGGGGCCGTCAACGGCACCCAGATCGCCGACCGGGCGTCCACCCTGGTCCCGGCTCTGGACGGCATCCCGCTGATCGCCGACGCGGACACCGGGTACGCGACTCCACCGCACGCGGTGTGGACGGCCCTGGCGTACTCCCGCGCCGGGATCGCCGGCCTGCACCTCGGCGACCGGGTCACCCCGAAGGGCTACGCGCATCCGGCCGGCCGGGAGCTGATCGGCATCGGGGAGGCGGCCGCGAAGATCACCGCCCTGGCCGGCCAGGCGCCGGAGATCGTGGTGATCGCCCGTACCGACGCCTACCCGGCGCAGGGACTGGACGAGACGATCGTGCGCTGCCGTGCCTACGCCGACGCGGGCGCGGACGCCGTGCTGCCCGCGGGCGTGGGCCGTCTCGACGAGCTGCGACGTCTGCACGAGGCGCTTCCCGGCGTACCGCTGGTGGTCGATCGCAGTGAGGCCGGTGGCGACCGGCCCGCCGCGAACGACGCCGCACTGACCGAAGCCGCACTGACCGAAGCCGGTGTCCGGCTCGTCCTGCATCCGGTGGCGGCGTTGCTGGCGGCCGTGCGGGCCGCCTCGCTCGTCTACCGGTCGATCGCGGACACCGGCACCGCCGGACCGGCCGACCGGATGCCGTGGGCCGCGATCACCGCGCTGGCCGGGCAGGACGAGGCCGTCCAGCACGAGGCCCGCTACGTGCCCCGGGGGCTGGACACGTGAACACCACCCGGCGTTCCGCCCGGCGCCGCACCTCGCGGTGGATCAGCTCGCCGGAACGGACGAGGAAAGGATCCACGAAGTTCTCCACCCCTGTCGTACGGGCGGCGTGAACAGCATATTCACAGGTTGGTGACGGTTCGCGACGGTCCGTACGGTATGTGGTGGCCGTTGAGAACCGCGGACCCGGCGGCGGACCGCCCCGGGCGAGCCGTGCGGAGGCCACCCTTCCCTCGCCCTCCCCGGAGTCACCTGTGCGCACCCCTCGTCGCGTGGCCGGCCTGGCCACTGTCACCGTCCTCGCTCTCGGCGCCGCCGCCTGCGGCACCGCGGAAGCCGGCATCGGCGGAGCCGCCGCACCCACTCCCGCCCAGAACCTGGTCGCCGCGGCGCCGGACGCGACGACGCCCGCGTTCGCGTTCACCGCGAAGGGCGGCTGCGTCGCCACCTTCTCCGGCATCATCGACGCCGCGTCCGAGACCGCGCAGGTCACCACCATCGTGAAGACACCGCACGGCACCGTGACGATGTCATTCCTGGCGTTCGGCACCGACGGCTCCTACGCCCGGATCACCTCCAAGCCGGCATCGTTGCTGACGCGGGCGGGAATCCCGAGAAGCTGGGTCCGGATGAACCCGGCGAAGCTCGCCGGCGCCCAGGACGGCCTGGTGACCTTCACCGAACGCAGCCTCGATCCGATGGGAGTCGGCGCGCTGGCGACGGTTGCCTCCGGCGTGGTCCAGTCCGGCGCGGGACAGGCCGGTGCGAAGTTCACCGGGACCGTGGACCTGACCAGGATCGTCGAGGACGAGTCGCCGATCGCGTCGGCGACCCTGTCCGAACTGGGCGAGAAGGCGAAGACCGTGCCGTTCGAGGCGGTCGTCGACAACGCCGGGAACCTGACCACCATGAAGATCATGCCGCCGTCGGCCAAGGCCTGCACGATGACCTACGGCAAGTACGGCAAGGCCCGGACGCCGTCCGCGCCGAAGGCGAAGAAGGCGCCGGACGTCGTCTACACGATGCTCAACAGCTGACCGGGTACGCCCGCCTCATCGTCGCCTCAGACGCCGGGAGTGTGACCGAGCCGGATCAGCCGCATGCCGTTCCACAGCGACCACACCGTCCAGGCGGGCACCAGCAGTGCCAGGGACAGCGCGGTGACCGGTGACGCGACGCCACGGGCGGCCGGCACGTGGGTCACCAGTTGCAGTCCCACCAGGACGCCGAGGAGACCGGCACCGGCAAGGACACCGGCCAGCGCCAGGGCGGGCGGGCCGGAGCGCCGGGCCAGCGCCGTCGCGTTGACCGTGAGCAGCCAGAGGCCGGGCACGACGGCACCGGCCATCGCGATCGCGGTCACACCGGTGGCGACCGACAGGGCCCCGGCAGCGACCGGGCCGGTGCCGGCGAAGACGGTGACCGTCGCGGCGGTCAGGTACGGCAGCGGTCCGCCGCCGTAGGACCGGGCCGTCGCGACGGACCGTGCCGCGACGACACCGAGCAGCCCGCACGGCGACAGCAGGAAGAGCAGCTCCGCCGCGTCCTCCCCGATGACCGGCGGCAGGGCGAGCGCCGCCACCGCGGTGACCGAGGTGGCGATCAGGCCCGCCCCGGCCAGGACGGACAGCCAGCGGCCGGGCGGGGTCACCGGCCGCCGCAGCGCCCCCGCCAGCAGCGGCGCCTTGACCATCATGTCGAGCGCGAACCACCAGCGGCGCAACCCGTGCACGGCGGTCAGCACGGCGAGCGACTCCTCGCGCCACCGGGCCCGGTGACCGGCCGGCAGGGCGAGAGCGGCAAACGTCAGGACCACACGAAGAAGCCGCATCAGAACGCCTCCCGCGGGATGACCCGGCCGCGGGCCGGGCGGGGCCGGGCACCGCGGGCCACCGCCGACGCCTCCGCGACGGTCAGCCCGTCGGCGGTCAGGCGGTAGTAGCGCCGGCGAGGCCGGCCGGCCTCCCGCTCGTCGACGACCTCCCACTCGCTGACCACCCAGCCGGCCGCTTCCAGCCGGGCCAGGATCGGATAGATGGTGCCGGGCAGCAGGCCGGTCGTCTCGATGATCTCCAGACCGTACAGCTGCCGGTCGGGCTCGTCGGCCAGGGCGCTGAGCACCAGCCGCACCTGCAATGTCATCCGGGGCATACTCGTACTCTATATAGGGGGTCGCGGTTTTGTGAACCCGGCCGGCCCTTCGTTCCGCCAGAGCCGGCCATTCCCGGCGGCGGCTCCGGCAGCACCCCGGCCGCCCTCGCGGCAACGTCCGTGGACGCCATCGAGAACGGAGTGGCCGGCCTCGGCGTGTTCAGCGACTCCGGGAAACCTTCGCTCAGGTCACCGGGCCTGCCGCCGGCCATTTGATCGAACTGTCCGAGATACTCGGCCGGAAGCAGAGCGCCGGTCTGATCCGGAAACCCGGCACATGTGTGATTTGCCGCAGCATTTGCCGCGCAAAGGTGATCGATTCGTTGTCCTGGGCCGATAGATTCGCGCAGCTCAACAAAGAATTTCTGGGCGGCGCGGGCGTCCACGCCGCGGTGATGAGAGAGATCTGATGACAAAGATTGCGTTCCGGGCCGGTATCGCCGCCCTGGCCACGGCCACGATGCTGCTCACCGGTTGCAGCAGCAGCGACAGCGCCGAGCCGAAGCCCGGCGCCACCGCGCAGGCTCCCGCCGACAACGGTGTGGCCGCCCTGACCGCCGACGAGATCCTGGCGAAGGCCAAGGAGGCCCTCACCAAGGCCGGCTCCTTCCACATGGCCGGTTCGGGCACCTCCGAGGGCACGACCATGACGATGGACTTCAAGATCTCCGGCAAGGACCTGTCCGGCAAGATGTCGATGGGCGAGGGCGCCGACGTCGACATCCTGGCCGTCGGCGGCAAGCAGTACATGAAGCCGAGCGAAGGCTTCTGGGCGATGCTGGCCGGCCCGGAGCAGGCCAAGACGATGGCCGCGGCGACCGCCGGCAAGTGGGTGCTGGTCCCGGCCAAGGACACGACGAGCAGCCTCTTCGCGGCCGCTGACGTCGACGAGCTGCTGAAGCCGACCGGCAAGGTGGCCAAGGGCGAGATCGTGCAGATCGACGGCAAGCCGGCGATCACCCTCACCGACAGCGGCGACGCCGAGGCCTCGCTGTTCGTCGCCACCACCGGCGAGCCGTACGTGCTGCGCAACGCCAAGGCCGCCACCGGCGACGGCATCGTGTTCAGCGAGTTCGGCTCCAAGTTCGACATCGCGGCGCCCGCCGCCGACCAGGTCATCGACCAGGCCGCTCTGGGCAAGTAAGGACAAACGGTACGGACGATTCAGGGGTGTGGGCCCGGCTGTGCGCGGCGCCCGCACCCCTGAATCGTCTTCTCCCGTGCGACCGCGGTCGCATCAGGACCTTCCGAGTGTTGGATCGGTGGTTCAGGAGCGTCAGCCGGGCAACATCTCTCTCGGCGCCGGCGTCCGCGGCTACTCGTCGGGGAAGAACGACTGATCCGTCTGCGCCGGTGTCGCGTTCGCCAGCGGTGGCGCGGGAACCGTGAACGTCCCCGGCAAATTCGAGGTGGCCGCTCTGATGCGCTCCTTCTCGACAGCCCAATGAAGTTCCCGCAGGGCATTGGCGGCGACCTGCTCCATGTTGTGGAGGTCATTGGCGAGCCTGCTGATCGCCTGGCTCACGTTCATTGCCACCTCACTGGCCGTCGGCGCGGTGAGCGGAAGCTTCTGCTTCTCCTCAGGCTGAGGAAGCAGACCCTGCCCGATCGTTCCTGCGACTTCGAGGCAGACCGCGCCGGCGACGATGCCCACACCGGTGGCGTAGGCACCGACGACCGTGCCGGTGGCGACCATCATGATGGTTGCCCATTTGAGGACGTCGCCGGGAGAGCAGGCGCCATTGCTCAGGGCTCTAGTCGCATTGATCGCCTGGTCAAGCAGCTCGAGGACTGACTTACGCTGACGGATGTAGCAGACCTTCGTCAGCCGCATCTGATCCCCGGCGATCAACGCCAACTCCGCGTGTTTCAACAGGGTTCCCTGGAAGGGCGTGAGGAACCTGTCGATGAAGCTGTTCTTGAACGCGCCTGCCCACTCGTCCATGTCGGTACGGACGTCATGGATCCGGAGCAGGTTGGTATTGGGGCCGGTCCAGTTGCCCTCGCCGTCCAGAGTGCCGTCGAAGCTCGCCTCGATCTTGCCGAGGGCGGCGATGATCGGCGTGAACTGGTCCGGATCGGGTGTGATGAACTGCTCGAATGCCGGAATGATCCACTCGTAGTCCGAGTTCTGCACCCGCTCGCGATACTCCGCTATCTCCTGGTCGGTGACCGGAAAAATGGGCGCAAGGTCCGGGTGGTCGTTCGCCCACTTGTCCTCGACCGACCTGGCCCATGAGGCACTGTCCTCCAGCGTCTGCCGGATCAGTTCGCTCTTGAGCACGCGAGCCTGCTCTCGCACCCGGTTCTCGTAGGCCGCACCGGCGAGGTCCGGCGGCGTGGTGATGTCGAACAGTCTCGGCGTCTCATTGCCCATGGTGTGCCTGCCTCGCCTTCATCGCGGGGCCTGATACGGCCGGACCGGCTGTTCGGAGGTGCCCGGAGTCGGCGGGTTGGAGGCCGGCTCGGAATAGTCGTGTCCACGCTTTGCACCGGGTGCCAGTGTTCCGTCCGCCGGTCCCATGTAGGACTCGAGGATGCTCTTGCCGTTCTCGGTGTCGACCCGGTCGAACATCTCTCGTGCCACCCTGACACCTCGAGCGGTCTCCATCACCACATCGCCCATGTGGGTGACGATGCTCAGCATGCTGGATCGAAGTTCCTCCCACGCCGATCCCAGGGCGCTCACCTTGACGGATGCTCCCGGATAGGCGCTGTCGTGCGCGGGAAAGGCGGTGGAGCCTCCCGTCGCACCGCCAAGGAGGTGCCCGGCGTCGTAGAAGACGTCCGCCACCCTCGGCAGATTCACCTCCGAGACCCGCCACAGGCGGTAAAGGTCGCCACCCGTTACGTTCTCCGCCATCGCTGGTACCCCCGTTCTGTCCGACAGGATTTGTGTGCCTACCGGCGACGTCGCGCCAGTCCGATGCCGATCCCCAGAAGAACCACGAGCGCCAATCCACCTGCCGGCCAGATCCAGAAGGGCACATCGGCACCGGAGGAGTCGGCGATTGCCGAAGGCGGCTCGAGGGAGAAGATCCGGCTCCCTGCCGTGTCGATCAGGTAGAGCGGACCACCGGCGCCCCCGGCAGCAAGCTGAACCGGATCCGTGCGACCGAAGGGATCGGCCGGCAGGTCGGTGACAGCGGTGATTCCGCCGTCCTGGTTCAATCGGCGGACGCTCCGCTGGGAACCGCTCAAGGCGTAGAGACCGGCGTCACCCGCCCCGACCGCGATGATGTTGACCAACGCGTTCCCCGCGAGAGGCCAGGACTCGGCACCTTCGACGGCCCATCGGTCGTCCGCCGGCAGGGCGACCGCAGCCACCGCTCCGCGTTGCACCCGGAACAGGTGATGACTTGCAATCCATAGATCTCCCTGGCCGTCCACGGCGAGGTCACCCGGCGCCACCAGCGGGATGGGCGACTTCGATCCAGTGCCGGCAACCACACTGGAGGTTCCGTCAGGGGTGAACGCGAGGACCCGCGAAGCCGCACGGTCGGAGACATAGAGAGTGCCGTCAGGAGCCACCGCAAGTCCTCGGAGTTCCCGCCTCCGGCCGTTGCCCGACACGTCGGCCCGCAGTGAGATCGAACCATCGGGTGCCAGCGCGTAGACCCCGCCGACCCCACTGTCCGCGATGAAGACGGTTCCGTCACCGCCGACCGCTACCGCCGTAGGAAGCTTCAGCGATATCGCCGAGCCCGGAATCCCGGCGGCTACCGGGCCCTTCTCCCCATCCGCCCGGCCGTCTCCGGCAACTGTGCTGATGACGCCGCCGCGAGTCATCGCGCGGACTCGATGATTGCCGGTGTCGGCGATGTACAGCGTGCCGTCCGGGCCCACCGCCGCATCGTGTGGGCCGTAGATCTTCGCCGCCGTTCCGGGTCCGCCGTCGCCGGCGAAGCCCGACCCGTTCCCCCCGGCCACCAGAGTGAAGGCAGCATCCTTGGCCGCCGCGGGGGTCGGCACGGCGAGTACAGCCAGGAGCACCGAGACAACGGCCGCGCCTCTTCGAGGTGTCACGAATTTTGTGTACCACACACCAGCGCATACGTTTGTTGCCATCGATCGGTTCGGGGGCCGGCCTCGATAGTGGGAGGGTGACATGAGTTCCGATGGCGCCGACTTCGGCGAGCAACTACGCGGCATGTCGGCGACGGGAACATCCCCGGATGGTCAAATTCGGGCAATGATCTCCGGTGCACTCGATCTTCGGATCACCTTTTCGCGGGGCACCTTCGAGTGGTACGACGAACACGGCCTGAGCAGGCAACTCGCCGGCCTGGGAACGAACACCTGGGTGGCCTGGGAGCGGGAGCGCCGAGAGATCTATCGCCGATCACAATCGCTCACCGTCGAGGAAGCCGAACAGGAACGCCGAGCCCGGGGGGATTCCCGGCAGGAAAGATTTGCGGCGGATCTGCGGGAATTGGAGTGCGAAGCGATTTCACCATCTGCGGCTCTACGCATTCGGACGCTCGGCATGATCGATTGGCGGGTGGAGATCGAATCCGGCGCCCTGCGGCAATTTCGTGAACGGGATTTCATCGGTGAGGTGACCGCCGCGTTCGCGAGCCTGATGCGGGATCGGGAACGCAGGCTCATCCTGCTCAAGGCCGAGCACTTCGACCTCGGTATCCCCCGCTCCTGGGTCGACCGGGTGCGGTGACGCGCCGGACCGGGGCGCCACCGCAAGCGGCGATCAGCTGAGCAGGGTGGCGCGGACCGCCTCGTCCTCCTTGGCCATCGTCTCCTGGCGGGCCGGCTCCTCGCGGAGGATGGCGGCGTTCAGCCATTCGTCGGGGACCGCGAAGGCGTCCACCAGGGTGCGCATGTGTGGCCGCAGTTCGCGGAGCAGGTCGTTGATGACCGCCGTGATGGCCTTGGAACGGACCGGTGTGAGGCGGCCGTGCTCCAGGAACCAGGCCTTGTCCGCCTCGATGGTGGTCAGGGCGTACAGGTCGCACACCTTGGACAGCAGTTCCCGGGCCTGGGGATCGTCGGCGCGTTCGATGCCTGCGACGAACGCCTCGAGGGTGATCCGGTCGATGTGGGCGGTGGCGGCGGCCAGTACGTGGTCCTGGACCTCGTTGAAGATGTCGAACGGGCGGTCCTTCTTGGTGGCGGCGCCGTTGCGGAGGCGGCGGATCGCGCCTTCGAGGATGTGCTTCTCGCGGTCTTCGAAGGCGGCCAGGTGCCACCCGCGATCCGTTACGGCCACTTCCTCGTCACGGCCGGGTACGGCGCTGACGAGCCGCTGGATCAGGGAGCGCGCGGCCGTACGCTCGAGGACCATCTCGGTGACCTGTTCGGCGACGAACGTGGCGCGGCCCCAGCCGTCGAGCGACCCGAAGGCGTCGCGGTAACCGGTGAGCAGGCCTTTCGCCACGAGTTGGAGCAGTACCGTGTTGTCGCCTTCGAAGGTGGTGAAGACGTCGGTGTCGGCTTTGAGGCCGGCGATGCGGTTCTCGGCCAGGTATCCGGCGCCGCCGCACGCTTCCCGGCACATCTGGATGGTGCGGGTGGCGTGCCACGTCTGCGCGGCTTTCAGGCCGGCGGCCCGGGATTCGAGTTCGCGTTGGCGGTGCTCGTCGGGTTCGGCGAGGGCGAACAGCTCGGCCATGGTGGCGGCGAGTTCTTCCTGGGCGAACACGTACGCGTACGACCGGGCCAGCGCGGGCAGGAGTTTGCGCTGGTGGGCGAGGTAGTCGTTGAGGGCGATCTCACGGTCGGCGCCCGGTGAGGTGAACTGGCGGCGGGTCTCGCCGTAGCGGACGGCGATGGTGAGGGCGCTGCGGGTGGCCGCGGATGCGGCGGCGCCGACGGTGACCCGGCCGCGGACGAGGGTGCCGAGCATGGTGAAGAAGCGCCGGGTGTCGTTCTCGATCGAGCTGGTGTAGGTGCCGTCGGGGGCGACCTGGCCGTACCGGTCGAGGAGCATGTCGCGGGGTACGACCACGTGGTCGAAGGAGAGCCGCCCGTTGTCGACGCCGAGGAGCCCGGCCTTGGCGCCGGCATCGCCGATGGTGACGCCGGGCATCGGGTTACCGTCCCGGTCACGGATCGGCACCAGCCACGCGTGCACGCCGTACGACTTCCCGCCGGTGATGAGCTGGGCGAAGACGACCGCCATCCGGCCGTCGCGGGCCGCGTTGCCGATGTAGTCCTTGCGGGCGGCCTCGTGCGGGGTGTTCAGGACGAAATGACCGTCCTGGAAGGTGCACGTCGTGCGCAGCTGCTGGACGTCGGAGCCGTGTCCGGTCTCGGTCATCGCGAAGCAGCCCATGAGGTCCGCGGTGAGGATGTCGCGCAGGTAGGCGTCGTGGTGGCGGGCGGTGCCGAGGGCGACGACCGCCCCGCCGAACAGTCCCCACTGCACGCCGGCCTTGACCATGAGGGACAGGTCGACCTGGCCGAGCATCTCGGCCGCGACGGTGGATCCGCCCGGGTCGTCGGATCCGCCGTACCGGGAGGGGAACGCGGATGCCACGCCCACGTCGGTGGGCAGTTCACGGATCAGCCGGCTGACACGCTCGCGCGCCTGGTCGCCAGTTTCGCCGGGGACGGTGACGAACTCGGCGCCGAGCCGTTCCCGTACGGCCTGCCGGATGTGCGCCCACCGGCCGTCGAGCACCTCGGTGAGTACAGCGGTGACACGATCGCTCATGGCCGCCATATTACCCGCGAGTAACCTGACTGAACCACACGAACATGCGGCTCACCTCACATGCCGCCGGGCCGCGAACACGGAAAAGCCCGGTCCGTGAGGACCGGGCTCGGGTTCCGGGGGCCGAGGCTCTGTCAGTCGTCGTATCCGGGTACCGAGAGGGGGTGCCGCTCCTCGTCACGGGCCGCGATGCCGGCCATCGAGCGCAGGTACTGACGGCGGGTGATCTCGCCGTCCATGAGCTGGGTACAGAGGACACCTTCGAGACTCTCCGGGGCGAACAGGGCCTCCGGGACGGTCAGCGGCTCCTCGGCTGCGACGTCCGCCCGCACCCCGCGCACCGCGAGCACGCAGGCGGCAGCCAGCACCAGGATGAGCAGGGTCAGGATCAGCATTGCCACCGCCTTGTCGGTCACCGCGAGGCGCTCGTGCCCCGCCTGACAGAGAGAACGGATCACAGGGCGTGTCGGTTCGACGATTCCGGTGACGGAAAGCGATGAAGTTCCGAACCGGTGCACCGGGTCCGATGACGGGACACGACACGATCGAGGTACGAGATAAGCCCGGAATTGCCGAATCCTCGCTATCTTGCCTTGGTGCCCGGAAAGAGTGTTATATCCCCCCTGCCGGATTATCACGGCTTCAGTCGCCTCGCCGGTGATGCCGAAGGAGTCCCGGAGGGCGACTACCGGGTCCGGTTGCGGCCGCTGTCCCGGCGCCGCCCGGTCCGTACCGCGTCGATCGCGGTTTTCGCCTTCGCCTTCGAGAGCACCTTCTTCGGATGGCTGCTCGCCTCGGTGGAACTGCCGGACCGCCGGATGCAAACGGGGCTCTTCGCCGCCACCATCTTCATGATCGTCGCGACCGCGCTCATCGAACTGTTCCGCCTGCTGAACGTCGTGACCCTGTGCCTGGCCACGATCCGGGCGCTCGACCCGGTGCCGGTCGAGCCGGACGAACTGCTGCGGGTCGCGTTCCTGACCACGATCGTCCCCGGCAAGGAGCCGATCGAGATGGTGGAGAAGACCCTGCGCGCCGCCATGCGGATCCGCCATCCCGGCCGCTACCACGTGTGGCTGCTCGACGAGGGCGACGACCCCGAGGTCAAGGCCATGTGCCGGCGCGTCGGCGCGTACCACTTCAGCCGCAAGGGCGTCCCGGAGTGGAACACCCCCGCCGGTGGCTTCAAGGCGAAGACCAAGCACGGCAACTACAACTCCTGGATCGACCGGCACGGCGCCCGGTACGACGTGTTCGTCTCGGTCGACCCCGACCACGTACCGCTGGAGAACTTCTGCGAACGGCTGCTCGGCTACTTCCGCGACCCCGACGTGGCGTTCGTGATCGGACCGCAGATCTACGGCAACTACGACAATGTGATCACCCGCTGGGCCGAGTCCCAGCAGTACCTGTTCCACTCGCTGCTCCAGCGGGCCGGCAACAAGCTCGGCATCCCGATGCTGGTCGGCACCAACAACGCGGTACGCATCGCGGCGCTGAAGTCGATCGGCGGTCTGCAGGACTCGATCACCGAGGACATGGCGACCAGCCTCGCCCAGCACGCGGCCCGCAACCCGGCCACCGGCCGGCACTGGCGCTCGGTCTACACGCCCGACGTCCTGGCCGTCGGGGAGGGCCCGTCCTCCTGGACCGACTACTTCAGCCAGCAGCACCGCTGGTCGCGCGGCACCGACGAGGTGGTGGTGGCCGGCTTCGCGAAGATGGCTCACCGGCTCGGCGTGCGCCGGGCACTGCACTACGCGCTGCTGATGGCCTACTACCCGCTGACCGCGCTCGCCTGGCTCCTCGGCGCCGCCACCGCGGTCTGCCATGTGGTGCTCGGCGTCAAGGGCGTGCAGGTACCGCAGCAGGTGTGGCTGATGCTGTACGTGGACGCCGCCCTCTTCCAGATCGGCCTCTACCTGTGGAACCGGCGGCACAACGTCAGCCCGCACGAGGACGCCGGATCGTCCGGACTCAGCGGCATGCTGCTGTCGACGCTGTGCGCGCCGATCTACGTCACCTCGTTCCTGCAGGCCGTGCTGCGCCGGCGGGCCGGTTTCGTGGTGACCCCGAAGGGTGACTCGGCCAGCCCGGACCGGTTGCTCACCTTCCGTACCCATCTGCGGTGGGCGGCGTTCTTCGCCGCCCTGCTGGCCGTGGCCGCGGTGACCGGCCACGCGCACGGGTTCATGTGGCTGTGGCCGGCACTCAACCTGGCCCTCTGCCTGACCCCACCGGCGATCTGGGCGTTGCAGACGCTCGGCCGCACTCCCCCGAACCAGGTCACCGAGAAGGAACCTCACATGATCGAGATCACGGTATGAACCAGCGACGCCCCACCATGGCACGCCGACTGCTCACGCTGGCGGTGATGATGCCCGTGATGGCCGCGGTGGCGATCGTGAACCGGCCGATCGTCAGCTTCGCGGCCGACCGCTACCACGAGTTCAGCATCAACCGGCCGTCGTACAAACAGGAGTTCGGTCACTGGTCGCTGCTGAAGGTGCCGGCCCGATTCCGGGTCAACGCCGTCCACGCCGCGATGCTGCGTACCGGAAAGGTCCTCATCATCGTGGGGTCCGGAAACGACCGGGAGAAGTTCGAGGCCGGTACGTTCCGCACCATCCTGTGGGACCCGCGCACCGACAAGTTCAAGGACGTGCCGACACCGACCGACCTGTTCTGCGCCGGTCACACCTTCCTGCCCAACGGCAACCTGCTGGTGGCCGGCGGCACCAAGTCGTACGAGGTGCTGGAGAGCGACATCACCCACGCCGCCGGGGTGATGAAGGTGAAGAACGAGTCACCGGACCACGGCCCGCGCACGTTCGCGAAGGGCACCCGCCTCCTCGGCGCCAACGGACGGGTGTACCTGACCCGTGCCGAGGTGACCGTGCCGGCCGCCGCCAAGATGTGGCACGGCGACCACATGATGGTCCACGCCGGTGAGGCCGAGGTCTGGGTCGACGCACTCGAGAAGGGTGACGCGCCGATCGTCACGGCCCCCGCGCAGTACGCCATCGAGGGCCTGACCGGCGACGACACACGCAACCTGTACGGCATCGCCGAGAAGATCACCCGGGAGAAGCAGGAGTACGGCGGCGACAAGACGTCGTACGAGTTCGACCCGGTCGCCGAGCGCTACGTCCGGACCGGCGACATGGTCGAGCACCGCTGGTACCCGACGCTCGCCCCGATGCCGAACGGCGACATCCTCGCGGTGTCCGGACTGGACGAGTTCGGCCGGATGCTGCCCGGCGTCAACGAGCGCTACCTGGTCAGCAAACGCAAGTGGGTGCCCGCGCCGGAACTGCGGCGGGTCTTCCCGACCTACCCGGCGCTGTTCCAGACCCAGGACGACCGGCTGTTCTTCTCCGGCTCCAACGCGGGCTACGGCTCCGACACCGAGGGCCGTACCCCCGGCCTGTGGGACGTGAAGAAGAACAAGTTCCAGGTGGTTCCCGGGCTAGAGGACGCCGGTATGACCGAGACCAGTGCCTCGGTCATGCTGCCACCGGCCCAGGACCAGAAGGTGATGATCCTGGGCGGCGGGGAGGTCGGCGACTCGCCGGTCTCCACGGCCCGGACCGCGATCGCCGACCTCGACGAGAAGGACCCGCGGTACCGGCCGGGACCCGACCTGCCGGCGCCGGCCCGTTACCTGAGCACCGTGGTGCTGCCGGACGACACCGTGTTCACCAGCGGCGGCTCCTCCGGTTACCGGGGTGGCCCGTACCAGGGGAAGAACCGCAGCGACCTGCTGACCGCGCAGATCTACGACCCGGACCGCGAGGTCTTCCGCGAGGCGGCGGCACCGACCGTGGGCCGCAACTACCACTCCGAGGCGCTGCTGCTGCCGGACGGGCGGGTGGTCACCATGGGCAGCGACCCGATCTACGACGAGACCGGCAAGAACCCCGGCAAATTCGAGCAGCGGATCGAGATCTACAGCCCGCCCTACCTGTTCCACGGCGAGCGGCCGCAGCTCAGTGGCGGGCCGCGCACGATCAAGCACGGGCGCAGCGCACCCTACGCCACGCCGGACGCGGGCCGGATCACCAGTGCCCGCCTCGTCCGGCCGAGCGCGGTCACCCACGGCACCGACGTGGACCAGAGGTCGGTGGAGCTGGGCGTCAGCCGTACTCCCGGCGGGGTGACCGTCGCCGTCCCGGACGACCCCGGCCTGGCGCCGTCCGGCTGGTACATGCTCTTCCTGATCGACGACAAGGGCGTGCCCTCCAAGGGCCGCTGGGTCCGGGTGGCGTAGCCCTCGCGGATCCTCAGTTGGTGGCGAGCCCGAGGGCGTACTCGGGCCACCACTGACCGGCCGGCGGGGCGTCCGGCAGGCACGCCCCGTCGGACTCCCCCGGCCGTTTCACCCACAGGTAGGCGTCGACCCGCGGCGTGCCGGTCTCCGTGGTCGGCGCCGGCCCGAGCGCGCGGCCCGGCGGATTGCACCAGTGTCCCTCGGCGTCCCGCGCGTCGACCGGGGCCGGCCCGTTGCCGTTACGGCTGGTGTCGATCACGAACGGCATGCCGCCGAGCCGGTCCGAGACGGCTGTGCCGTACGCGACGTTCGCCTCGGTGGTCTCGAAGTTCGCCACGTTGAGACTGAACCCGTTCGCCGCGCGCACCCCGGCATCCTCCAGCGCCCGGGCCACCCGGTCCACGTCCTTGATCCAGCCGGGGTTCCCGGCGTCCAGATAGACCCGCACCCCGGGACCCTGTTTGAACTGCCCGATCGCCTCGGCGAGCAGTGCCAGCCGCTCCCGTGCGGCCTCACCGGTGACACAGCCGTCCAGCACGTGCGGCACCGCGTCCGGCTCCAGCACCACGATCGCGTCGTGCCCGCGGACCATCGCGGCCAGGTCGGTGATCCACGCCCGGTACGCCGCGGCGTCCGGCGCGCCGCCACCGGAGTGACCGCCGCAGTCCCGCTGCGGCACCCAGTACGGCACCAGCACGGCCGTCCGCCCGGCCGCCGCGGCGGCCTCGACGAGCCGGCGGGCCCGCTCCCGGTAACCCGGGTTCGCGTCGGCGAACCAGACGGCGGTCGGCGACTCGGCGATGCGGCGCAGCGCGGCGGCGTCCGCCTCACGGCCCGCCGCCTTCCACGCCGCCACCTGATGGGCCGCTGGCGCGTCCGGCTCCACGAAGAACCCGGTCGACTCGGTCACCGTCGGTCTCGCCTGCGGCGTACCGGCCGGATCGGGTGAGGTCGGATCAGAGGTGCACCCGGCGAGGACCATGGTCGCCAGGCAGCAGATCGCAGGAAGACTTCTCATCCGGACGAACGGTACCGACCGCGCATACCCGATCGTGGCTCAGCGCACCGAGCGTGCCACCGCAATCGCCTCTTCGGGTGTCCCGATTCCCTCCAACCGGTAGGTGACGGACGCGGTCGCCCAGATCAGCGTGGGACCGGCGAGGCGGGCCGTCTCGGTCCGCTCCCGGCCGTCGCGGCCCACATAGGTCACCGGGTGCGGGCCCGGCACCCACGCCGCGCCGGTCACCGAATCCCACGGCTCCACCCACCGCGCTTCCGGCGAGGTCTTGAAGAACGTGGTGTCGAGCCGCCCGTCGAACTCGTCGAGCCGCACCGCGCCACCCCGGTAGACGAGCGTCACCACCCGCGGCCGCCCGCTCACGTCCGGGTCGGAGCCCACCACCTGCTCCGGTTCTCCGAGCTCGGCGGGTACCCCGATCGGGAACGCGGCGGGCGCCGACGCCTGCGGCAACGCGCTCGGTGTGGCCGGCAGCGTCCGGTGGGGCTCGTCCCGGCGTACCTCGACGCCCGCGACCCGCAGCAGGTCACCGATCACCTCGACCACCGCGGCACGGGCCGGCGCGACCAGGACGATCGACGCGGCCAGTGCGGCCGCCAGGGCGGCGAGGAGCGGACGGACGCGACGCCGGCGCGGTGCGGGGTGCCGGAGGCGGGCCCGCACCGCTTCCCTCTGATCAACAGCCGCGGGTACGGTCAGACGCGCGCCGAGATCACGCAACTCGGCGATCAGGTCGTCGGGTTCAGGCACCGCGCACCCCCTCCGGCAGCCGGTCCCGCAGCCGCGCCAGTGCCCGCGCCGTCCGGGACTTGACCGTCCCCTTCGGCACATCCAGGGTGACCGCGGTCTCCGCCTCGGACAGGTCGAGCAGGTAACGGCAGAGCAGAATCTCCCGGTCCCGATGGTCCAGGGCGCGCAACTGCTCGACGAGAAGCTGCCGCCTCTCCCGGGCCATCGCCGACTCGGCCGGGTCGGGCTCCCACTGCAGCGGGTCCTCCCGGACCGCCGCACGCAGCCACAGCCCCTCCCGGCGGCGGCGGGACCGCACCAGGTTGCGGGTCTCGTTCGCCACGATGGCCAGCAGCCACGCCTTGAAACCGGCGTCGCCGCGGTACCGGGCCAGCTGCCGATGCGCCTTCACGAACGCCTCCTGCACCACGTCGTCCGCGTCCGATCCGGCGCCGAGCAGCAACGCGGCCCGGTGCGCGGGCGCGGTGAACCGCGTGACCAGCACCTCGTAGGCGTCCAGATCACCGTCTCTGGCCCGGGCCACAGCGGTCGCCTCGTCGATATCGATGGCCGCCCCTTCCGACAACACACCCTAAAGACACCGCCCACCCCGATCCGGTTCCCACCACCCCACCCCGCTGGACACCACCGCTGTCTCAGCTGCGCTGAGACCACGGTGAGCGCCAGCCAGACGGTCGGCGGCTGGGCGGCAGCGCTGTTTCAGCGCAGCTGAGACCACGGTGAGCGCCGGCCGGGAACCGGGGAGGCGTGGGTGGTGTCTTCTGGACATGACTACTCGGCGCGAACTTCTTCTGCTGGCCGGCTCCGGGCTCGCTCTCGCGGCGGCCGGATGCCGGGACACCCCCGCCCGCGCGGCCACCACAGCGCCCGACGTACTGCTCGCCGACTCCGATCGTGGGATGCTCCGGCTCGGACCGTCGGGCGAGCAGGTGCTCGGTGTGGCGGCGGCCGCTTTCGACGGAGCGCACCTCTACGCGAGCGTGCCCGGCGGGGTGGACCAGCTCGAACCGGCGAGCGGCCGCACGGCCGGGCGGGTCACGCTTACCGGTGACTGGACGCCCCGGGTGGTCGCCACCGACGGCCGGGCGTGCGCGCTGAGCGGGACGGGGGCCTCCGACCGGCCGGCCGCGCGCGCCCGGACCACCCTGGCCGTCACCGGGCCGGGTGGGGACCGGCGGTTCGACCTGCCCGGCGTGGTCGAGCCGGACGCGTTCACGGCCGACAACACCGGCCTGTTCGTACTGGACTGGCTGCCGGCCACGGCACCGGACCACTACCGGGTGCGGCTGCTCGATCTGGCAACGGGCCAGATCCGGCCACTGTTCACCCGGAACAAGACGCCGGTGCCGGCGGGCGCCGAGGAGGAGATGCGCGGCGACGGCCGGCAGGCGGTGCTCTCCGCCGACCGCAAGATGCTGTTCACCTTCTACACCCACCAGCCCGGGCACCGGCACACCCGCGACCTGGTCTCCGGCCGCCCCGGCAACGCGCACGCCTTCGTGCACGTGCTGCACCTGGTCGAGCAATGGGCGTACTGCCTGGATCTGCCGCACCCGTTCGGTGAGGGCCCGGCTGCCGGGCACGCCCTGGCCGCCGATGGGCGCAACCTGTTCGTGGCCGACCTGAACGCCGGGAAACTTGCCTACGCGAGTCCGGAGTCGTTGTCGATCGAGCGGGTGGTGGACGTGCCGCCGGTCGCCGGGTCGTCGGCCGCCCTGGCGCTGACCACGGACGGCCGGATCCTGGTCGGGGCGGGCGGCGTCACGGTCGTGGACCGGATCTCCGGGCAGCGGAGCGGCCGCTGGGAGCTACCCGGCCCGGTGCGCGGGCTGGGGCTGAGCCGGGACGGCGGCCGCCTCTACGCCGGCGGTACCGGCCGGGTCACCTGGCTGGACACCGCCACCGGCGAAAAGCGTGGCGAGGTGGCCGTGCCGGGCCTCACCGCGCTCCGGCATGTCGTGTGAGCGGCCGCGGTTCGCCCAGCGGCGCTTTCCCTTGGGGTAGCTCAGCTCGATTGCGGGAGTGCCCGGCCTGCTCCGGGAGCTGCCCGACTACAGGAGCTGCGCGTTGCGGAAACGGGCCGGGCTCAGGAACGGCGCAGGACGTCGAGCAGGAACCACTCGTCCTCGTGGTGCACGACCGGCTCCAGGCCCGCGGTGGCCAGCAGCGCGGCGTGCGCGTTGAAGCCGTCGTAGTTGCCGCCGTTCTCGCGGTCGCGGAAGTGCACCGACACCAGGTCACCGCCGGGCTCGAGCCGCTTCACCAGGCCGTCCAGCGTCGCGGTCAGGTCGTCGCCGGACAGGTAGTAGAGCAGGTCGCCGATCACCACCAGGTCGAACACACCGTCGGGGAGGTCGGCCGGCAGTTCGGCCCGCTCGACGCGGACGCCGGGCAGGTCCACGGTGTTCTGCCGGGCCAGCTCGACGGCTTCGGGGACGCTGTCGGTGGCGAGCACCTCGTCGCAGCGCCCGGCGAGCATGCGGCTGAGCGTCCCGATCGAGGCGCCCGGCTCGTAGCAGCGTTTGTACCGCTCGCGGGGCAGGCTCGCCACGGTGACCGCGTACTTGCGCCGGTCGTGCCACTTGGTGGCGACGTCCCACGGGTCGTCCTTTGCCAGGTAGAGCCCGGTGAAGTAGTCCTGGGAGACCGACGTGTCGGGTGGCGTGGCGTCGCCTGCTGCTCGTGTCACCCCGAGATTGTGCCCCCGCCCGGCCCCGCCGCCACGGTCAGGGTGCCGACGCCCTCCTCGGCGACCAGGTCGATGCCACCGGCCCCGCTGCCCGCGGTGATCCGGGCGCCCTTGTCGACGCCCTGGTCGCGTTTGCCGTAGACGACCACCGCCCCGGCGCCGGACCGCAGCTCCGCGCGGACCGGTGCCCGTCCGCCGGTGCGGATCCGCCAGTCCCGGATGCCGCCGCTCATCGAGATCGGTACGGTCGCTCTCTGTCGCGGCAGGGCCAGGTCGATCCGGGCGGCGCCGCCGAGCAGGTCCACCCGGCCGACGAGGGCGCCGGTCAGGTCGATCGAGGCGGTCCGGACGCCGCCGCGCATCAGCACCGACCAGGAGACGTCCGGGCTGAGCACCACGTCCACCTCGGCGGTGCCGGCCTCGCCGGTGTCGTCGACGAAGACCCGCACGGCGCCGCCGGCCAGCTCGGTCCGCACGTTGATGCCGCTGCCCGGAGGGCTGGACACCCGGTACCAGCCGTCCTCGACCGCACCGATCCGTACGTCGAGTTCGGTGGTGCCGTCGGCCAGTTCGAAGGTGGCCGCGGCCGGGACCGCGCCGGCCGGTGCGCTTGTCCCGATCGAGACGGGCGGGGTGCCGGGCGGGACGACGACGCTGGGCTCGGTGAACACCGGACTCGCGACCGGATCCGACGGGCGGGTGGCGTACCAGGTGAGCCCGCCGGCTACCAGGACGGCCGCGACCAGGGCGGCGACCGGCTTGCCGACGGTACGGCGGGACCGCGGGGCGAGTCGCAATTCGATGGTGGGCCGTTGCGAACCCCGGTCCTGCCAGGGCGTCTCGATCCGGACCGGTTCGGCGTCCTCCGGCTCGTAGTGGTCGGCCGGCGGTCCGGCCCGGTGCGGCGCGTCGGGCCAGTAGGCGGTGATGTCGGGCAGCCCCGCCGCGGGCGGCGGCGTCGCCTGGATGTGGCCGGCACCCGCGTGACCGGCACCCGCGTGGCCGGCACCTGTGTGGCCTGCATCCGCGTGGCCGGCACCTGTGTGGCCTGCATTGCCGGCGCCGGGGGTGCCGCTGTTGGCGGCGCCGGGGTTGCCGGCGCCGCTGTTGCCGGTGGTCCCGGCACTGGTGTTACCGATGGTCCCGGCGCTGGTGTTGCCGGTGTCGATGTCAGGGACGGCAGGACTTTCCACGCAGCTCTCCTCGAAGCGCACGGGATGACTCCGCACAGGGGTACGGACGTGAGGCCGCCTCGGTTCGATTGGAGCGCTCCCAAAAATTGGGGCAAGGTTCCCTCTTGCTTTCACATGCCTCGAGCGTGTAGATCCTTATCGAATCCTTAAGTGATTCTCGTGAACGTCCCCCACGGAAGCGAAATTGATGCCGGAAGACGACACCCGTAACGGACTGCGGGTCGGCGGCTGGATTCCGCCGTATTCACCCGGCGGGTCGCCCGCCGGGCCGATCCGGCCTACCGCGCACCCGGTTCCGAGCGTGGCCCGTCCCCGCCACGACTCCTTGGCCCGCCTGCGCGGCAGGGCCATGACGCGTCCCCGTCTGGTCCTGGCCGCGGCTCTCTGCCTGGCCTGCGCGGCGACCGCGGCAACGGCCGTGCTGCTCGACGCGGCCCAGAGTCCCGAGCCGGTCGCCGCCGAGTTCACCCATCCGGTCGCCGGGTGGCCACCGCAGCCCGTCCCACCCGTGCTGGACTCGGCGGACGTGCCGGTCAGCGTGCTGCCGTCACCGACCGGCACCACCCTGCCGGATGTTCCGGCGGAGGACGCGCCGTCACCGCCGGGGAACTCGCCGACGGCCACCCGCACCACCGCGGGACCGCCCGCCACAACCCGGCCGGCCACCCCCGCGCCGGTCTCGCTGACTGTCGGATCGACCGTCGGGCTGGAGGCCGCGGACCGCTCCGGGCATCGGGTGCGGCATCGTGACTACCGTGGCCGGCTCGAGCCGATCCGCCGCGGCGGGGGCCCGGACGCGGCTTTCCGGGTACGCTCCGGACTCGCCGACAACGGCTGCGTCTCGCTGGAATCAGTCAACTTTCCCGGATATTATCTCCGGCATCGAAATTTCGAAATACGCCTCGACAGGAACGACGGCTCCGCCCTATTCCGCCAGGACTCGACTTTCTGCGCCGTGACGATTCGTCAAGGCGCCGCACTGGCATTACGGTCGGAGAATTATCCGGATCACCACGTGGCCGCCGACGGCGAGTGGCTGAAGATCGTACGGACCTCCGCGTCGAGGGCGACCGCCTTCGTCCCGCGGGCCCCCCTCTGACCGGTGCCGGCCGGCCCATCCGGCCGGCACCGGTCAGGCCCGCGTGGGGGGTTCGGGCGCATCACGCGCCCGAATCCCCCACGCCTCACGGCCGGTGCAGGATCGCCACGCCGCGCGGTTCGAGGATCCCGCCGTCCGGCAGGGCGCCGAGGTCCACCGGCCCGTCGGTCCGGTTGATCAGGAACCAGTGGTCGCCGCGGATCGCCAGCTCCACCCGGCCGGCCAGCTCGGGCGGCAGTTCGCCACGCACCCCGGCCGGACCGAGCAGGGCCGGCAACAGCGGGCCGAGCCCCTCCGGGCCGAGACGGGTGGAGACGTACGCCGCCGACCCGGCACCTGCCCGCCGCCGGGTGACTGCCGCCCGTTCCGCCTGCTCGCCCGTCTTGTACCGGGCGAGTACCTCCACATCGTCCGAGGTCACGTCGATGCGGTCGGTCCAGAGGGTGCCGGTCGTGCCGTTGTCCAGTTCGACGCTCTCGTGGTCGAGCAGCGGACCGAACTCCTCGATCCGGATGCCCAGCACGTCACGCAGCGGCCCCGGATAACCACCGAGCCACACGTGGTCGTTCTCGTCCACGATGCCGGAGAAGTACGTGGTGACCAGGTGCCCACCGGCGGCCACCCAGTCGCGCAGCCGGACGGCCAGCCGGGCCGGCAGGACGTGCAGGATCGGGGCGATCAGCACCCGGTACTCCTCGAGCGGCCCGGTCACCGGCAGCACGTCGGCACGGACCCCGGCGTCGAGCAGAGCGGTGTACCAGTCGAGCGTCTCCTGTCGGTAGCGAAGCCGGTCGGTCGGGTGCGAGTCGTGCTCGGCGACCCACCAGGACTCCCAGTCGAAGACGATGCCGACCTCGGCCCGGCGCCGGCGCGAACCGGCGACGGGCGCCAGTTCGCGCAGCCGCTGCCCGAACCGGACCACGGCCCGGAACAGGTCACTGTCGGTCCCGGCGTGCGGCAGCATCGCCGAGTGGTACTTCTCGGCGCCGGCCTTCGACTGCCGCCACTGGAAGTAGCAGACCGCGTCGGCGCCGTGCGCGACGTGGGTGAGCGAGTCCCGTTCCAGTTCGCCGGGCTTCTTGGCGACGTTGACCGGCTGCCAGTTCACCGCGCTGGTGGAGTGCTCCATCAGGAACCAGGGCCGGCCGCCGGCCAGGTTGCCGGTCAGGTTGGCCGAGAAGCTCAGCTCGTCGCGGGCCTGCGGGCCGGGCAGCACGTAGTGGTCGTTGGAGACGAAGTCCACCTCGGCGGCCCAGTCGGCGTAGTTCATTCCCTTCGTCTCGCCCATCACCATGAAGTTCGTGGTGACCGGCACCTCCGGGGTGATGCTCCGGAGCAGGTCCCGCTCGGCGCGCAGGTGTTCCTTGAGCGCATCGGAGGAGAACCGCTTGAAGTCGAGCTGCTGCGTCGGGTTCGGGTGCGAGGCGGCCAGCCGGGGCGGCAGAACCTCCTCGAAGTCGTCGTACCGCTGCGACCAGAACGCGGTGCCCCACGCGTGGTTGAGCGCTTCGACGTCGTGGTAACGGTTCCGCAGCCAGACCCGGAAGGCGGCGGCCGCGTCGTCGGAGTAGTCGTAGATGTTGTGGCAGCCCAGCTCGTTGTTGACGTGCCAGGCCACCAGCGCCGGGTGTTCGGCGTAGCGGGTGGCCAGCTCACGGACCAGGCGCAGCGCGTGCTCCCGGAAGATGGGTGAGGTGGGCCGCCAATGCTGGCGGGCGCCCGGCGACAGGACCTCGCCGGTACGCGTCACCGGCAGGATCTCCGGGTGCTTGCGGGTGAGCCAGGGCGGCGGTGAGGCGGTGGCGGTGGCCAGGTCAACCGTGATGCCACCGGCGTGGAGCAGGTCCATCACCTCGTCGAGCCACGCGAAGTCGTACGCCCCCTCGCGGGGTTCGAGCCGTGCCCAGGAGAAGATCGCGAGGGACACGACGGTGACGCCGGCCTCCCGCATGGCCCGTACGTCGTCGTCCCAGAACTCGCGGGGCCACTGGTCCGGGTTGTAGTCCGCGCCGAATTCCAGACGCGCCGACCCGGCGCGGCGAAGCCAGCGCCGGGTCGTCTCGTTGCTCTGCGTCATTTAACCGTGAAGCCCTGTTCCGTGCCGTACTTGACGGATGCTTCCTGCCAGGCCTTCAGGCCGTCGGTCAGGTTTCCCTGGCCGATGTACGCCTTGCCGACGGTGTCGCTGTAGATGCTGTTGGCGTAGACCTGGAAGGGCAGGTACGACCAGCCGGAGACGACCTGCCCGGCGGACGCGGCGAGAACCTCGTTGACCTTCTGGCCACCGAAGTACGGGAACTCCTT
Organism: Actinoplanes sp. NPDC023801; assembly: GCF_040639655.1. Classification (NCBI taxonomy): domain Bacteria; kingdom Bacillati; phylum Actinomycetota; class Actinomycetes; order Micromonosporales; family Micromonosporaceae; genus Actinoplanes; species Actinoplanes sp. NPDC023801. The sequence continues at coordinate 106,645 of NZ_JBFAAI010000002.1, forward strand.
GCCCAGGAACGCGGGGTCCGCGAGGTGCTTGGTGGTGGCCGGGAAGGCGCCGTCGGCGATGCGGGCCTGCGCGCCCTCGTCGACCGCGGCGTACTTCAGGAACGCCCAGGCCAGGGTCTTGTTCGGAGCCTTGTCCGGGATGGCGAGCGAGCTGCCGCCGTTCTCCGCGGTGGCCTTGCCGCCGGCTTCCCACTGCGGCATCGGCGCGACCCGCCACTTGCCGTTGGCGGCCGCGGCGCCCTTCTCCAGGTTGCTCGGCATCCACGCGCCGGTGACCAGGGTGGCGATGGTGCCGTCGCCGAGGCCTTTGTACCACTCGTCGGTCCAGCCGGGGGCCGGGGAGAGCAGCTTGGAGTCGAGGAGCTTCTGCCACTCGGTCGCGAACTTCTGGCTGCCGGCGTCGGCGAAGTTGACCGTGACGTCGGTGCCGCTGACCTGGTACGGCTTGCCTCCGGCCTGCCAGATGAGGCTGGTGGTGAACCCGGCGTCACCGCTGTCACTGGTGATGTACGCCTTCGGGTCGGCGGTGTGCAGCTTCTCGGCGGCCGCCGCGTACTCGGCCCAGGTCGTCGGCACGGCGATGCCGTGCTTGTCGAAGACCTCCTTGTTGTAGAACAGCGCCATCGGCCCGGAGTCGATCGGCAGCCCGTAGATCTTGCCGCCGGCCTGCACCGAGTTCCAGGTGCCCGGGGTGAAGGTGCCGTCGAGCGACTTCGCGCCGTAGACGCCGAGGTCGGCGACCGACTTGGCGAGCGAGAACTGCGGCAGCGCGTAGTACTCGATCTGCGCCACGTCGGGGATTCCGGTGCCGGCCGTGATGGCGTTCTGCAGGGCCGTGTACTGGTCGTTACCCGTACCCGCGTTGACGAGGTTGATCTTTACCTTGGGGTATTTGGTCTGGAAGTCGGCCGCCACCTTGGTGAGCGTGGTGTCCCAGGCCCAGACCGTCAGGTTGCCACCGGCATCCAGCGCGGCCTTGACATCCGCCTCGGAGACGCTTGTCGCGGCCGCACCGCCGCCGGTGTCGCCGTCGTCGGAACTCGAGCAAGCGGTGGCCAGCAGGGATATCGACAGCGCGGCGCCAACGAGCGCGCGCCGACGGGTGATCATCATCAACGGTTCCCTTCGGGAGGAGGGGGATTACTGTTTGACACTTCCCGTGGCCAGGCCCGACTGCCAGAAACGCTGGAGCAGCAGGAACGCCACGATGAGGGGGATGATGGTGAGCAGTGATCCGGTGATCACGAGGTCGTAGACGACATCGCCGCCGACCGTGGTGGCCTGCTCGCTCCACTGGTAGAGCCCGAGCGTGAGCGGGTACAGATCGGGGTCCTTCAGCATGATCAGCGGCAGGAAGAAGTTGTTCCACGTCCACACGAGGTTGAAGAGCAGAACGGTGACGAGGCCGGGCGCGAGCAGCGGCAGGGCGAGCTTGAAGAACGCACGGAACTCGCCGGCCCCGTCGACGCGCGCCGACTCGAGGATCTCGTTCGGCACCGCGTCGGTGGCGTACGTCCACATCAGGTAGAGGCCGAACGGCGACACCAGCGACGGGATGATGATCGCCCACGGGGTGTCGGTGAGACCCAGCCTGGCGAACATCAGGAACGTCGGTACGGCCAGCGCGGTACCCGGGATGGCGATGCCACCGAGGATCACGGCGAAGACCACGCGGCGCCCCACGAAGTCGAACTTGGCCAGGCCGTACCCGGCGAGCGCGGCCAGCATGGTGGCACCACCCGCCCCGACCACCACGTACAGCAGGGTGTTGAGCAGCCAGCGCCCGAAGATCCCGTCCTGGTACGCGAACGTGCGGCCGATGTTGTCGAAGAGCGCGAAGTCGCCGGAGAACCACAGGCCGAACGTGCCGAGCAGGTCCTCCTGCGTCTTGGTCGCGCTGATCGCCAACCAGACCAGCGGAAGCAGCGTGTAGACCAGCATCACGCCGGTCACGACGGTCAGGGTGACGCTGCGCTTCCGGGGGTGGGTCCGGGTCCTCATGAGATCCCCCGCATGGTGCGGCGCTGGAAGAGGTACGCCACGACCGTCGTCGCCACGCCCATGATCAGCGCGATCGTGGCCGAGTAGTTGATCTGCTGCCCGGCGAAGGAGAGCTGGTAGGCGTACAGATTGGGAGTGAAGTAGGTGGTGATCGAGTTCGGTGCGAGCGTGTCCAGGATCTGGGGCTCGTTGAAGAGCTGGAAACTGCCGATGATGGAGAAGACGGTGGCCACGACGAGCGGCCCGCGCAGCGCCGGCAGCTTGATGGCCCGGATGATCCGGAACTGGCCGGCCCCGTCGATGGCGGCCGCCTCGTAGAGCGCGGTGTCCACGACCCGCAGCCCGGAGTACAGGATGAGCATGTTGTAACCGATGAATTCCCAGGTCACGATGTTGCCGATGCTGGCCAGGATGAGGTCCGGCGCGAGCGGGTCGGGCAGCGTGACACCGAAGGCCTCGTTGAAGTTGCCGACCAGCCCGAACCGGGTGCCGTACAGGAAGCCCCACATCACCGCGGCCACGACGGCCGGCACCGCGTAGGGCAGGAAGATCGCGATCCGGAAGAAACCGGCGCCGTGAAGCCGGCCGCTGTCGATGGCGAGCGCCACCAGCAGGGCGAGCCCCAGCATGATCGGCACCTGGACGACCAGGAACAGCGAGACGCGGCCGAGGGCCTCCCAGAACTGGGGATCCTCGAGGGCCTTGGTGTAGTTCTCCAGGCCGACGAAGGTGGTGCCGCCGACCAGGCGGGTGCGGAACACGCTGAGGTACGCCGCATACGCGATCGGCGCCAGGAAGACGAGCGTGAACACCGCTAGAAACGGACCGGTGAACTGCCAGCCGATCCATGAACGCCGGGTCAACTCTGCCCCCTCCCAAGGATGTTTACGTAAACATAGACGTCATGTTTACGTAAACATGACTGCCGTATAGTGGCACGGGCCACAAATCACGGTCAAGGAGTGATCAAGATCGAACCACCCCGGCTCCGTGCCGCTTCGGACGTACCGGGCGGCCGCCGTAAACAGCGCGTCTCCATGGCCGACGTGGCCCGCCTCGCCGGGGTCTCCTCGCAGACCGTCTCCCGCGTGGCCAACGGCTCCCCCGGCGTCATCGAGACCACCCGTGAGCAGGTCCTCGCGGCGATGAGCGAACTCGGCTACCGGCCCAACAGCGCGGCCCGGTCGCTGCGCTACGGGCGGTTCAACACCATCGGCGTCATCCTGTTCGGGCTGGCCTCCACCGGCAACAGCCGCACAGTGGAGGCGATCGCCACCCACGCCGCCGCGGAGGGCTACGCGATAACCCTCATCCCGGTGGGCGCGCCGACCCAGGACAACGTCATGGGAGCGTTCACAAGAATGGGCGAGCTCGCGGTCGACGGCGTCGTCCTCATCATCGAGGTACATCTGCTCGACGCGTCCGCGGTCGCCATCCCACCCGGCGTGCACGTCGTGGTCGTCGACTCGGACGCCGGCGACCGGTACCCGGTGGTCGACACCGACCAGGCCGACGGCGCCCGGCAGGCGGTCCGGCATCTGCTCGAACTCGGCCACCGTACGGTCCGGCACGTGGCCGGGCCGGTCGAGTCGTTCGCCGCCGAACGCCGCGCCGGCGCCTGGCGGCAGGTCCTCGAAGAGGCCGGGCGGCCGGTCCTGCCACCGGAACGTGGGGACTGGTCGGCCGACTCCGGATACCACGCGGGCCTGCGCCTGGCCGGCGACCCGGAGTGCACGGCGGTCTTCGCGGCCAACGACCAGATGGCCCTCGGCGTCCTGCGCGCCCTGCACGAACGCGGCCGCCGGGTCCCGGCCGACGTCAGTGTGGTCGGTTTCGACGACATCGCCGACGCGGGTTCCTACCTGCCCCCGCTCACCACCGTCCACCAGGACTTCGCCGAGGTCGGCCGCCGGTGCGTCGACGCGCTGCTGGGCCAGATCCACGACGAACCGGCCGGGCCCGGTACCGACCTGGTGCCCACCCGCCTCGTCATCCGTGGCAGCACCGCCCCGCCCTCCGGGACAGGCGGGTAGACGTACCGCTGTGGGATGGTGACCTCATGTCATCGAAGCTCAGTGCATCCGAGATCCTCGAACGAGCCCGGTCCGGCACCGAGGCGGCCACCGTGGCCCGTGTCTTCGGCACCCCGATCGAACGCGACGGCGTCACCGTCGTCCCGGTAGCCACCGTCGGCGGGGGCGGTGGGGCGGGCGGCGGCAGCGGCGCCCCGGCCGACGGCGACGAGCCGCAGGGCGAGGGCTCGGGCGGCGGGTTCGGTTTCACCGCGCGCCCGGCCGGCGTCTACGTGATCCGCGACGGGCGGGCACAATGGCTGCCCGCCGTCGACGTCAACAAGATCGTCCTGGGCGGCCAGATCGCTCTGGTCGCCGCCTTCCTGGTGGTCCGTTCCGTCCTGCGGCGCAGGCGCCGCTGAACTCTCAGGCGGTGCCCTTGTTCCGGCGGCGCTCGCCGATCTCCCAGGCGAGGATGTACTGCCGGATGGTCTGCGCCACCTCCTCCGGGGTGTCGAAGGTGAGGATCAGGTGCTGGCCGGGGTCGCCGTGCGGGGCCTCGCGCACGGTGTGGACGGATCCGCTCAGCTTCGCCTCGGCGGTACCCAGCCACACCGTGGCGTCGACCCGGTCGCCCTGTTTCAGCGAGGTGACCTCGTCGATCCAGCAGCGCAGGCCGCCCTCGCTGATGTCGAGCAGCACGCCCTCGGCCGGCTGGCCGGTCACCTCGGTCTCCAGCTGGACGACCGCGCCGGCGCCGCCGCGCACGAACTCGCGCCGGTTGTCGCTGCGAGCGCCGCCGGTCGGCACGAGCGTCCACCGCAGTGGCGCGCTGCCCGACACCACGACCAGCCGGACCGGCAGCACGACCCGCGTGCGCGGCGGGACCCAGAAGACCTCGAACTCGCGGCCCGGTTCCGGGGCGGCCACGTCGTTGGTCTCCAGCGGGGCGGCGACACTGAACGTCTCGCCGTCGACGGACTCGAGCCGTGAGCGGAGGTTCACGCCGTCACCCAGGACGAGGAACATCGGAGAACCGACCGCCGGCAGGTCGATCGCGGCCAGCCCTCCCTTCACGTGCGGAAGGGCGATCGAACCAGCTGCACCGTTACTCATCATTCACCTCTGCGGACGCCGTTGCACATTCTCGTGACGGCTCATAAATCGGCAGCCCGCGCCCGAACGTGAATGGTCGCCTAGTGATCCTCAGGTTCGGGGTAGCGTTCCAGCCGCAGCCGGCGCGCGAAGATCACCAGGGTGAGCCCGGTGCAGAGGATCCAGACCACGACGGCGTGTGCAAGACCGCGCCACAGCAGGTCGGCGGCGGCGCCGTCGACCGCGTACGTACCGATCTCCCGGGCCGACCAGAACGGCAGGAACTTGGCGATCGAACCGGCCGGGTCGGCGAGCATCTGCACCGCGCAGACACTGAGCAACGCGAGAGCCCCCTCCAGCTCGCGCGGCAGCAACGCGCCGACCAGGCTGCCGAACGGCGCCGCGATCAGGGCGGTGAGCATCATCAGCAACGCGACCGCCCAGGCCCGCTCGATGTGCTGATCCACGGCGACCAGCAGGAAATAGCCGCCGGCCAGCAGCAGGCCGAAGCCGCTCATCGCGATCAGCCGGCCGCCGATGACGCCGGCCACCGACGCCCCGGAGATCCGCAGGCGGGGGTCGACCCCACGGGCCGCGTTCACCACGAAGAGGGTGAGGGTGGAGACGGCCCAGCCGATGCCGATGGCGAGCATCCGGGTGGACTGACCGGTCAGATCCCGCCGGACCAGGTAGAACCAGAGCGGCAGCGAGATCACCAGCAGCAGGGCGGTACGCCGCCGGGACACCTCACGGGCGGACAGCCCGGCCACCACGAGAGCGGCGGTCATGAGGCACCTCCGAGATCGAGGACATGATCGACGTGCTGCAGCTCGTGCAGCAGGTGGGTGACCACGACGACGGCCCGGCCGGCGTCGCGCCAGGCCCGGACCTGACGCCAGAAGTCCAGGTACGAACCCTGGTCGAAACCCTGGTACGGCTCGTCGAGCAGCAGCAGGTCGGGCCCGTGCAGCTCGCCGAGGACCAGGTTGAGCTTCTGCCGGGTTCCGCCGGAGAGTTCCTGCACCGGCTGGGAGCCGGTGGGCCGCCAGGCGAGCAGCGAGGCCAGGTGCGCGCCGGTGGAACGGGCCTTGCGGGGCGCGATGCCGGCCGCCGCACCGAAGAGGGTGAAGTGCTCGTCGGCGGTCAGCCACCCGGCGGTGCCGCCGTCCTGCGGGACGAATCCGACCCGCCGGGTCCGCTGGACGGTGCCGCTGGTCGGGGCGGTGAGCCCGGCGCAGATGCGCAGCAGGGTGGATTTGCCGCAGCCGTTGGCGCCGACGATCGCGGCCACCTCCCCGCCGCGGACGGTCAGGTCGACGCCGGTCAGGACGGTCCGCCGGCCGTATCGCTTGGTCACACCGGCCAGCCGGAGCATGACCTTCCCGGCCGCCGCCCGTTTCTCCTCGAGCGTGGAGACCTGCAGCTCGGCGACCAGATGACGGGCGTAGAGGTGAGCCGGGCCGAAGAAGTGATCCGGGTCGGCGGCATGCTCACCCGCCTGCGCGGCGGTCTCCGCAGTGAGCCGGTGGGCGCGTTCGGGTTGCAGGCCCAGCCGGACCAGCTCGGCCTCGAACCGCCGGGGCCAGTCGTTCATGGCGTGTGCTCCCCGGCCATCTCGTTCCCGATCAGCGCGTCGACGCCGTCGCGGAAGACCCGCCACTCGTCGGCCTGGGCACGCAGTGCGCCGAGACCGGCCGGGGTTATCTCGTAGTACTTGCGGCGCGGGCCGTTCTCCGACGGCGCCCAGCTGGGTGAGGCGAGTCCCTGCTGCTCCAGGCGCAGCAGCGCCGGGTAGAGGGTCCCGCCCGGGATGTCGGCGACGCCGGCCGCGGCCAGCCGCTGGGCCAGCCCGTAGCCGTAGTCGGGCCGCTCGCGCAGCATCGCGAGCAGGCACAGGTCGAGGAAGCCGTGCAACCACGGCCGGGGAGTCATGCTAGGCAGGCTAACTGGTTAGCAGTCTGTCTAGCTACCTGACGGCGTCGAAAAATATCTTCGGAACCGACTGCACAATCCAGCGCCGGGATGCGTCGATGAGGTGTGACCTTCGAGCAATTCGCGTTGGCCCGCCTGCCCAGCCTCTTGCGCTACGCCGTCGTCCTCACCGGCGACCGCGATCTGGCACAGGACGTCGTGCAGGAGGTGCTGGCCCGTGCCCAGGTGCGCTGGAAACGGATCAGTGACGCCGACTCGCCCGAGGCGTACGTCCGCCGCATGGTGCTCAACGAGTACCTGTCGTGGCGGCGCAGCTGGGCGGTGCGGCACATCCACGCGGCCGGCGAACGGCTCATCGAGCTGGACGACGCGCGCGGCGGCTCCCGTGACCACGCCGACGGTGTGGTCGAGGCCGACGCGCTCTGGCACCGGCTGTCCGCCCTCGGGCGCAAACAGCGGGCGGTGCTGGTGCTGCGGTACTACGAGCAGCTGGACGACGACACCATCGCCGACCTGCTGGGCTGCGCACCCGCCACGGTGCGCAGTCACGCGTCGAGGGCACTGAACATCCTCCGGCTCGACCAGGAGTCGGAACTACGGGTCCATGCCGAGGAGAGGTCGTGACTGAGCACGGAGACCGGCTGCGCGAAGCCTTCACCAAGCACGAGAAAGAAACGCCGGATCCAGCAGCGGTCTACGCCCGCGTCGAGGAACTGGCACAGAAGTACAAATGGCGCCGTCGCGGGGCGCAGGCCGCAGGCGGGGTGGCGCTCAGCGCCGGCCTGATCGCCGGCATCACCCAGCTCCCCGGAATTCTCCCGCACGACCCGGCCGCCACGCCGGCCTTCCAGGTCGCCGCCCCGGCGAGCACCCCGACCGCTCCGCCCACCCTCGATCCCTCGGCACCACTGACCGAGGACGAGGTCAAGGAGGGGCTCCAGGCGTACTTCGAAGCCGGTTTCGGCTACGACAACGCGGTCGAGCTGGCCGGCCTGTGGAAGCTCGGCACCGACCGCATCGCCCAGGTCAAGGCGGTCGCCGGGCAGAAGTTGCTGTCCGGGGAGACGCTGCCGGTCAAGCCGGAGCAGAACCCCGACACGCCGGCGAGCGAGGAGCCCGTCGACGAAGAGGCGGTCAAGCAGCTCGACAAGTTCTTCCTGGCCGGCTACGGCTGGGACGAAGCCGTCAAGCTGGCGAGACTCTGGAAGATGGACGACCCGTCCGACGCCAAGGTCGAAGCCGGCAAGCGCCTGCTCGCCGGTGAGAAGCTGCCGATCAAGCCCGACCCGAAGCGCCTCGAGGAGGCCAAGGAGGCGCGGCTCGCGAACATCTTCTGGGACGCCGGGTACGACAGCGAGGACGCCACGAAGCTGGCCAAGCTCTGGAAGATGGACGACACGTACGACGCCAAGGTCGAGGCCGGGCGACGGCTGAACGCCGGCGAGACGCTGCCGATCCAGCCGTGACACCGGAGCTGCGCCGGCGGATCGGCTTCGAGATCGAGCTGATGGCCCCGCCCGGGGTCAGCCGGCGCACGCTCGCCATGGATGTGGCCGGACGCTGCGGGGGCAGCGTCCGGCCGGTCTGGCACCACGACAGCGAACCGTCCCTGGTCCCCGGCCTGGGACGGTTCCTGCACCTCACCCAGGGTTTCGACATCCGCAGCCGGGACGGGTCGCCGCTGTGCACACTTGTCGACGACGTCACCCTGCTGCACGGTCTCGACCAGCGCGCGCCCGCCATCCCCGGCTGGTTCCGCATCCTCACCGACGACACCCGGCTGCTGCGCCTGCTCGCCGCTCAGTGCGATCCGGGCGGCAAGCTTTCGCAGGTGCTGGATCCGGCCGCCCGGCTCTGGGGTACGGAGGTCCAGCAGCACGGCCGGATATACCGGCTCGACGACACGGCCGGCGCCACGATCGCGCTGGCGTCCCCGGCCGGCGGCGAACGCGAACGACCGTGCGAGATCGTCACCCCACCCTTGGCCGTGAACCATCGCGCCGCCCTCGCCGAACTCCTCGGCCCGGCGGCCGGCCTCGGTTTCACGGTTCCCCGGGAGGCGGCCGTGCACCTGCACGTCGACGGTGCGCCGTTCCGCGCCCCGGCGGCCCTGGCCAATCTGGTGCGCCTGTTCGCGTACTACCGGGAGGCCCTGCGTGAGGTGCTCGCCACCAACCCGGCCTGCCGCCGTCTCGCCCCACTCCCGGAACCGCTGGTCACCGCGGTCGCCGGCACGCCGACCACCGACGAGCTGCGCAAGGCGGCGGCGGACGGCGGGCTCACCAAGTTCTTCGACGTCAACCTGACCCAGGTGCTCACCGACACCCCGCTCCGCGACACCGTCGAGATCCGCATCCTGCCGGGCGCCATCGACCCGGACGAGATCATCCACCGGGCGGCACTGATCGAGTTGCTGCTCGACCGCTGCCTCGACCCGGCTCCGATCCGGCCCCCGGAGGACCCGGCGTCCGCGGTGGAGACGTTGCTGGAGATGGCGGCGCAGTCGCTCGACCTCTGACGCGTACGCCCTCCCCGTCTTGGCGCACCTCTCACACAGCCCCGAAAACCGGATGGCGCGTGGCGCTGTCTCAAGCGCGCTGAGACAGCGCCACGCGCCGGCCGGAGGGCTTTTCTTCTCCGCGGGCAGGTGATCCCGTCGTCCTCCTCGTTCGGTGCGGCGGAAACGATGCCGTGCGACTTCGCGCCTGCTGAGGCCTGCACGGGAAGTGAGTCAGTGGGTGTTGAGGAAGCTGACCAGTTCCTCGGTGAAGGCCGGCACGCGAACCGCACCCAGGTGGTCGCCGTCGATGACGGCGAGCCGAGCGTTCGGGATGGCTTTGGCGAGGAGTTCCGGCCGGGTGGCCAGGACGTCGTCGCGGCCGGCGATCAGCAGGGTCGGGATCGCGACGGTGTCCAGCGGCAGGGGGGTGGCGTGGAGGGCGGCGGCCTGCGCAGCGAGGGCGGCCCGGTCACCGCCGACCGCGTCCACGAAGGCGCGGAACCCGGCGGCGGCCGGATGCGTGATGGTGGCCGGGTCCTCGGTGTGGAAGGCCTCGCGGAACGCCTCGGCCGGGATGACGCGGGTGTCGACGCCACCGAGCTCGACGACCGCCGAGCCGACCCCGCCGATGACGAGCCGGCGCAGCCGGGGATCCCTGGTGGCCAGGACGAGGGCGACGACCGCACCCATCGAGTACCCGGCCACGTCCACCTGTTCGATGCCGAGACGGTCCAGGAGGGTGGACACATCCTGGGCCATCCGCGTCTCACCGTACAAGGACGGGTCGTGCGGTTTGCCGGAACGGCCGTGGCCGCGGGCGTCGATGGTGATCACCCGCCGGCCGGTCGCGGTGAGGGCGTCGACGATGCCGGGCAGGACCCAGTTGGCGAGGCCGTTCGCGATGAAACCGTGGTGCAGGAGCACCGGCGGCAGATCGGAGTCGGAGTCCCATTGTTCCCAGTAGATCTCCACACCGTCGGCTGCCTGAAAAGTCGGCATCGCGGGTCCCCTCTCGTCCGGCCGGCGGACGACAGCGTATGTGCCTCGCGGGCCCGCGGTATCGGTGAGATCGCCGGTGTGATCAGGATCTGCGACGCGGGAGGCTGCCGGGCTGGTGATCGCGATACATTTCGGTTCGAGAGTTCCCATCACACCGTAGAGGGATGGACGGGCTGTGACCCCCACTCAGTTGCGTGCCTATTCCGCCGTGGTCCGGTGTGGCTCGGTGAAGCAGGCCGCGGCGCAGCTCGACGTCTCCGAGTCGGCCGTTTCCCTGCACATCGGACAGTTGCGCAAGGAGCTCGGGGACCCGCTGTTCTCCCGGACCGCGAACGGGCTGACGTTCACACCCGGCGGCCTTCGCCTGGCCAGCAGGGCCACCGAGCTGCTGGGGCTGCAGGACATCACCGTGCTCGAGGTGAGCGCGGCCGGGCAGGGACGCCGGTTGCTGCGGGTGGGGGCGTCATCGCTGTTCGCCGAGCATGCCGCGCCGGGCCTGATCGAGCTGTTCGCGAGCCGGGCCGCCGATCTGGACGTCGAATTGAGCGTGCGCAACCCGGGCTCGTTCATGGAGGCGCTGATCGAGCGGAGCGTCGACATCGCGATCGGCCCACCTCCGGCGCTGCCGAACCCCGCGGTGCTGTGCCGGCCGGTCATGTACTACAAGGTGGTCACCGTGGCCGGGCCGGACCATCCGCTGGCCGGGACGCAGCCGTCACCGCGACAGCTGCGCGACCAGACCTGGCTGCTCGGGCCGTCGGCGGCGGCCGATCGGGGTGCCGTCCCGAGCCTGCTGCGGCGGCTCGGCGTACCGGACGACCGGCAGCAGATCTTCCAGAGCCACGCGGCGGCCATCGAGGAGGCGAAACGGGGACGAGGGGTGGCGGCAGCGCTGTCGTTCACCGTCGCGCCGGAGGTCCGCAAAGGACATCTCGTGCAGTTCTGCGGGCCGCACACCTGCATGGAGGACGTGTGGCACGCGCTGACGCTGTCCGAGACGGGCAAGCCCTCGGCAGCCGCCGAGCTGGGCCGCTTCGCCTCCACGCCGCGGGCGATCCAGGCGATGATGCGCGGCAGTGGGGTCAACGTGGCCCGCTTCAAACCGTCCATACACGTCACCCTCTGGAGCTGACAGAGCCCCTCTAGCGGGGCACGGACGACCAGCGCCAGTCGACCTCGATCCTGGTGGGCGGCGGCCCGGGCAGGGCCGTGCCGGCACGCAGGCCGTCAAGCAGCATCGTCAGGTAGCGACGGCGCAGGGACGTGGTCCGTCCCGGATCCGGCACGCGCACGGCCGCGCACATCTCCAGCAACATCGTCAGGTCGGCGGGGACGGCCTCGGCACGCATCAGTGGTCGGGCCCGATCGAAGAGGACAGCGGCGAGCTCCCCGGCCCGGACGGCATCGGCGTCCATCTCCTCGGTGGGGGTGAACGTGCCGGCCAGATGCACCGTGAGCGAGTGCACGTCGGCCTCCACCACGCCGCGCAGGAACATCTCGAAGGCGGCCCAGTCGTCGGGCTCGGCGGTGGCCCGCTCCGCCTCGTCGATGAAGATCCGCAGGCCGTCGTGGCAGAGTTTGCGGAGCAGGTCCTCCTTACCGGGGTAGCGCCGGTAGAGGGCACTGATGCCGACGCCGGCGCGCTCGGCGACAGCCGCGACGGGTGCGCGTTTGTCGGCCAGGAAGACCTCTTTCGCCGCGGCGAGGATCGTCACGTCGTTGCGCGCGGCCTGGCCTTTGCGGCCGGACACCGGGTTCGTCATGCCATCCAGTATATCGGAGCGGAATGCTCTGTTCCGCTGCCGTCGCCACCGTGCTACCTTGACTGCGGAACGAAACATTCCGTTCCGATACTCAGAGAGGAACCGGCATGACCGCGATCCGCCCTTTCCGTATCGAAATCTCCGACACCGACCTCCAGGACCTGCGTGACCGCGTTGCCCGCACCCGCTGGACCCCGGAGATCCCCGGCCAGGGCTGGCAGCGCGGCGTCCCGGTCGACTATCTGCGGGGTCTGGCCGCCTACTGGGCGGCCGAGTTCGACTGGCGGGCGGCCGAGGCGCGGCTCAACCAGCTCCCCCAGTTCCTCACCGAAGTCGACGGGCAGACCCTGCACTTCGCGCACGTCCGCTCCGCCGACCCGGCGGCGACCCCGCTGCTCATCACCCACGACTGGCCCGCGTCGTTCGCGGTCTACCTGCCCGTGGTCGAGGCGCTCCGCGAACACTTCCACCTCGTCCTGATGAGCAACCCCGGCGTCGGTCACTCCGGCCCGCTCACCACGCCAGGCTGGACCACGGCGCGGACCGCTGCCGCATTCCACGAGGTCATGTCACGGCTGGGATATGAGCGATACGGCGTCCAGGGCACCGGTGGCGGCGCCGCGACGGCGGTCGAGATGGGCCGCCAGGAGCCGACCAGGGTGATCGGCGTGCACGTCAACGGGCACATCACCTTCCCCTCCGACGACCCGGCCGACTTCGCCGACCTGACCGAGGCCGAGCAGGCCCGGCTGGGGCGGCTGCAGGAGTTCCGGGACGACAAGATGGGCTTCAACGCCATCCAGTCGACCCGGCCGCAGACGCTGGCGTTCGGGCTGCACGACTCCCCCGTGGGCCAGCTCGCCTGGATCGTCGAGAAGTTCCAGGAGTGGACCGACCCGGCGGCCGCCCTGCCGGAGGACGCCGTCGACCGCGACCTGCTGCTCACCAACGTCAGCCTGTACTGGTTCACCGGGACAGCCGGCTCGTCGGCCAACCTGTACTGGGAGATGGCGCACGACCCGTCAGCGTGGGCGCCGAAGCCGAAGTCCACCGTCCCACTGGGTGTCGCGCTCGGCGTCACCGACGTCACGATCCGGCGCTACGCCGAACGTGACGCGCCGGTCGCCCACTGGACCGAGCTGTCGGCCGGCGGCAACTTTCTCTCCGCTGAGCAGCCCAAGCTCTTCAGTGACGACGTGCGGGCCTTCTTCAGTGCGCTCTGACGCCGCACCGCGACACGGCCGGGCTCCCCGGCGGGGACGCCCGGCCCGCCGCTCACCCGGTGGAGGCGACGGCGCGGAAAACGATCGTGGCGCTGAACGTGGTGCCGTCGACCTGGTATGCGTAGCAGCCCGGCCCGGCGACCGTCGTCGTCGCGGGCAGGTCATTGTTCTCCCTGCTCAGATCCGCGTAGTGGCCGCCGTCGCGGGCTTCACCGACGTAGGAGAACGTGGCGCTCGCCGCTCCGGGCGCGTCGATCCGTCCCGCCCGCACCAGCACCGGACCGGAGTAACCGGCGCCGATCCAGCGGACCTTCTTGCCGTACGTGCCGTCCGGCTCCCGGTCTTCGGGTCGCAGTTCGAGTTCGTTCCCTCCGCGGAAGTAGTCGGCGATCGGGTAAAGCGGCCCGTCACCTAGCACCCGGCCCGCCTTCCCCGGACCGGACCACTGGCGGGCCACGGTCACCGGGCAGGCGGCACCGGGGGCGACCTGGGGCAGCCGCAACGGGGGCGCGACAAAGGCCGCTGCGGACGACGCGGGCAGGGACGAGGCCGGCAGGGGCGAGGCCGGCAGGGGCGAGGCCGGCGAGGACGGTGCGTCGTCGCAGGCGGTGACGCCGAGCAGCATCAACGCGGCGGCGGTTGTCCGGACGATGCTCGGCATGCCCGCAGTATCACCCCGCAGGTCGCCCGGGGCGACCCCGGCCCGGTACCCCCCGAGACCATCCACAGGCGCCCGGCAGGAGCCGCGGCTGTCCACAGAAACCGCAGGGGCCGGTGCCGTCCACAGTGCTCGCGAGGTCAGCGCCATCCACGGAAACTCGGATGGTCCGCACTGTCCGCTCGCGTGCGGCGGGAGTCGGGGTTTTAGGTATGTGCCCTCGAGACTCCGGAACGCTCAGGCACGTCCCCGTCGGCCGGTGGTCGAAATCCGCAGGTGGTCGGCGGCGGCGGTGAGATCCGCGAACGTGGCAGCAGGCAGCAGGAGGTCGCAGAACGGCAGGGCGGCCGCCATGCCACCCACCTTCGGAGCCCAGCCTGGCGCACCGGCGCGGGGATTGAGCCAGATGATCTGGTACGCCCTGCGCCGCAACCGGGCCATTGCGGCAGTCATCGCCTCCGGTGGATCGCTGTCCCAGCCGTCGGAGGCGACGATGACGACACCGCCGCGGACCGTGTTGCCGTGGTGCGAGTCCAGCAGGGCGCTGACGTTGGCGGCGATCCGGGTCCCGCCGAACCGGTCGTCCACCGCGGCGCCGGCCTGGTTGACGGCCTCACGCGGGGACGTGTGCCGCAACGGGACGGTCAGCCGGGTGAGCCGGGTCGCGAAGGCGAACACCTCGGCGCCGGCGACAGTCGTGAACGCTCGCATCAACTGCATGTAAGCGGCCGCCTGGGCACGCATCGACTCGCTCACATCGCACAGCATCACGACGCGGCGGGGTCGCGGCACGGGGCGCTCACGGACCACGGTGATCGCCTCCCAGCCGGTACGGCGGGCCCGCGCGATGGTGGGCCGCAGCGCGACCCGGCGGCCTGCCGGGCCGGCCCGGTGCCGGCGGCCACGACGATGGGGCCAGCGGGTCAAGGCGTCGCGCAGCGCGGCACCCAGCGCCTCGGTCTGCCGCTGGTCCAGCTCCTCGAACGGTGTCCCGGCCAGGGCGGCGAGAGCGCTGGGGCGCAGTTCGGGCAGGCCCAGCCCGTCGTCGGACGGCTCCTCAGCGGCTACTGCCGCGGGCAGGGTGGCCCAGGGCAGACCCTCGCCTCCGGCGGTGGTCTCCCCGCCGGTCCCCGGAACGGTGACGTGCACGGTGTCGTCATGGCGTTTCGGCGGTACCGCGGCACGGCTCAACGGCAGCGGCGGTGTGTCGTCGAAGACGGACGCGAAGACGCGATCGAAGACGGCGAGGTCACCGTGCCGGCGGACGGAGGCAACCCGCGCGGTCCAGTAAAGCGTGCTCCGGGACGTGGGCGGACTGGCCTGCAAGGCGCGGACCAGGTCGTCGGTCTCGGTGAGACCCGCCCGTAACCCGGCGCGGCGCAACCGGGCCGCGAACGCCACCGCGAACGCGGCCCGGTCGGCGCCGCGCAGCAGCACCGGGGCGTCGTCAGCCGCGGGCAACGAACCAGACGATCACGGCGGCCGCGATCGCGGCGGCTCCGACAGCGACCGGGATGACCCGCTTGTAGATCGACCCGCCGGCGACGGCCAGCAGGTCGAGTGCCTCGGGCTCCTCGGACTCGATGACGCGCCCCGGCTTCGCCGCACCCGCACCGGACGCTGCCGAGCCGTCGCCAGGCCCGGCAGCCGTACCCTCGGTGGACGCCACGGTTGCCGAACCGCCAGTCGGCGCGGCGGCAGCCGAACCGCCGGTGGGTGAGGCTGCCTCCGCCACAATTGTCGGTGCAGCCGACAGATCGGCGCCCGGGACGCGTAGCGGCGCCACCGGCTCGGGGGTGCCCTCGGCCGTCTCGAGCCGGCCGGCCGCCGGCTCGATCTCACCCGCGGACGGGTCCGGCGCGATCGCGGGAGCGGCTGCGTCATCGGTCACCGGTCCGGCGGGCGCCGGCACGCCGAGCGCTACCGCGCTGTCCGGAGCGGTCTCCACGGCGGCGGCCGAAACGCCGGAGACCGGGGCGGCCGACGATGAAACAGCTGACGCAGGGACAGCTGACCCGGCACCGACTGACGCGGGGACAGCAGATCCCGGGGAGGCGGAGGACGAAGCAGCAGATCCCGATGCGGCTGTTCCCGAGGGGATGGACGCCGGGGCACCGGGCACCGAGACGGCGGCCGACGACGGAGAGGCCGGCGACTCGGCGAGAGTTGCGGCCGGAGCGGAGGCGGGAGCGGAGGCGGCGGCGGAGGCGGTGTCGACGGCCAGCTTCGCCTCCAGGTTGGCGACGAACTGGGCGAGCAACTTCGACGACACCTCCTTGATCATGCCGCTGCCGAACTGGGCCAGTTTGCCGCTGATCTTCAGGTCGGTGTCGACCGAGACCCTCGTGCTGGACGGGCCTTCGGCAACCAGGGAGGCGCTCACCACGGCGGCCGCGTTGCCGGCCGAGCGGGCGTCACGGCCCTTGGCGTCGATCACCGCGCGGTAGGTGGTGTCGTCCTTGGCGGTGAACTGCGCGGTGCCGGCGAACTCGGAGATCACCGGGCCGACCTTCACCTTCACCTTTCCCTTGTAGACCTCGCCGTCGACCCCGGTGAGCTGGGCGCCGGGCATGCACGGCGCGATGCCCTCGAGGTCGGTCAGTACCTGCCAGGCCCGGTCGATCGGGATCTGCACGACGAACTCGTTGGTGATCTTGATTGGGGGCTCTCCTGAGTTGCGGCCTCGACGACAGATGCACGATGAACAGCGGGAACGGAGTCGACGACAGGTTCGGCATCGGTGGCAGACTCGGCCTCGGCCACAGATACGAACTCGGGCGCCGATATGGCCTCGAGGCCGGATGCGGTGCCACCGGCGGTAGCGGTTCCGACGGCGGATGCGGCGTCAGCGGCGGATGCGGTCCCAGCGATGGATGCGGTATCAGCGGTAGATGCGGCTTCAGCGGGGGATGCGATCTCGCAGAGGGGTACGTCCTCTGGGGCGGATTCGATCTCGATGACGGATACGGTCTCGACGGGTCCGGCCCCGGCGACGGATGCGGCCCCCGCCACCGAACCGCTGTCAGCCACCGAACCGGTGCCGGCGACCAATCCGCTGTCGGCGATCGAACCGGCCTCGGCGATCGATGCGGCCTTGACGACGGCTGCGGCCTCGGTGACGGCGATCCGGTCGTCGGGGGTCTTCGCGATGGTGCCGATGGTGCGCAGGACGTCGTCCGCGGCCAGTTCGGTGGCGCCGAGCGCAGCCAGCGCCGACACCCAGTCGATGGTCTCGGCCAGGCCGGGCGCCTTGTCCAGTTCGAGCCGGCGGGCCCGGCCGATGAAATCGGTGGCGTCTCGGATCAGCGGTGCCGACGCGCCGGGCACGGATCGCCGCACGATCGCGGCCGCCTGGCTCGGCTCGGGGAACTCGATCCAGTGGTAGAGGCAGCGGCGCCGCAGGGCGTCGTGCAGGTCGCGGCTGCGGTTGGAGGTCAGCACCACGACCGGCGGGCGGGTGGCGGCGAAGGTGCCCAGTTCGGGAATGGTGACGGCGGCCTCACCGAGGAACTCGAAGAGCAGTGCCTCGAACTCGTCGTCAGCCCGGTCGATCTCGTCGATCAGCAGCACCGGCGGGGTGGGCCCGTCGTACCGGACGGCGCGCAGGATCGGCCGTTCCAGAAGGAAGTCGTCGGTGAACAGAGAGGAGTCGTCCGAGGCGAGACCCAGCCGGATGTGCAGGAGTTGCCGCTGGTAGTTCCACTCGTACAGGGCTTCGCCGGCGGTCAGTCCCTCGTAGCACTGCAGGCGGATGAACGGCGTGTCCAGGGCTTGCGCCAGTGCCTTCGCGGCGGCGGTCTTGCCGACGCCGGGCTCGCCCTCGAGCAACAGCGGTTTACCGAGGCGCAGGGCCAGGAATATCGCCATGGCCAGGCCGTCGTCGGCCAGATAATTGACGGCGTCCAGTCGCTGGACGACCTCTTCAGGAGTGTTCATTCGCAATGAGCCGCTCGTAATCTTCCACGGTGTCCACGTCGGTCGGCACGGTACCGGCGGTGGCGATCTCGGTGACCGGGTACCGCCCCGAGTGCAGCAGCTTCCACACGGCCTTGTCGCCGTGCAGGGTCGCCAGTTCGCTGAAGACGGGCCGGCGGAACAGGAACGGGTGGCCGAGCCCGTCGGCGTAACGGCACACCCCGATCGGGGCGTCTACCAGCGCCACCCGCCGCACGTCGAAGGGTGAGACGAGAGGCTGGTCGCCGAGCAGCAGGACCAGCCGGTCGGTGGTGATGTGCGGGATCGCCGATCGGATGGACGAACCGCATCCGTCGGCGAACGCGGGGTTCTCGATCACGCGTACGCCGGAGAGGTCGACCGTGTTCTTGATCTCCGCGGCCGATCCGCCCAGGGTGACCACCACCTCGTCGAGGTGACAGGACCGGGCCATGTCCAGGGTGGCGTCGAGCAGGGTGCGGCCGCGGAACGGCAGCAACTGCTTCGCCTCGCCCAGACGCCTGGAGCCGCCGGCGGCCAGGACCAAACCTGTCACCGTCA